>NZ_JANXLE010000006.1:0-122990 GCF_030127605.1 Dellaglioa algida | reverse complement strand
TTTTTAAATAACAATTTATCTCAATAATTGACGAAGGCTACCAACAAAATTGCTGGTAGCCTTCTCACTGAATATTTATATTTAATTTATCTAATTAATTTTAAAATAAGTTACTAATTCTACTTCTAAACGATGTAACCCTACCTACTTTACATCCTTGCAACTCCTTGGTTGCGCCAGCATGAATAAATGAATAGAAATCATCAAACTGAATAATTTATGCTAAGAATATTAATATTGAGCTGTCATAACTTTAACACACTTTCATGTATTGTCAAATATATATTTATTAATTAGCGTTATTTTCTCATTTTTCGTTTAATTTATGATATAATAAATGGGATATTTTAATGATGGTACTTAAATTAATAAAGTGACAGCAACTTAAATCCCCAATTCAATTCTGTCTCCTTCATTTTGAATACACTATAATAATAGTTTGGAGGTTTATACACTATGTTAAGTAGAACAAAAAAATTTTTAAGAGCAAATAATATTTTTTATGATAAAGAGCACGTTAACCCGCTCATGGTCCCAGATCGTATTTACGTCCTTAATTTTGGTCTAGAAGAAGATGCTCTCAATAATAGATTTATTGTTGAGTACGCATACACTTGGACTGGTCGAATTAAGATTAATAAGATTACGATTCGACTTCACAACCACGTTGGTCCACACGAATTTCGTAATGAGTCTGAGTTACTCCACTATCTAAAAAAACACACAAAACCAAACAAATAAGTTTGCATTAATCGTCATTAGGTGTTATATTAAACTTATGTATTTATGGTTCGGTTATTTAAAGGTGATTTGTTTCATTTATGAACACACTTCTTTTTAATAGTTCAATCAACAAATGCAAAATATATTAGTGCTTACAGCACATGGAGGTTTCATATTATGGAACAAGGTACAGTAAAATGGTTTAACGCAGATAAAGGTTTTGGTTTTATTACTCGCGAATCTGGCGATGACGTTTTCGTTCATTTCTCAGCTATCCAAGGTGACGGTTTTAAATCACTTGACGAAGGCCAAGCAGTTACTTTCGATGTTGAAGATTCTGATCGTGGACCACAAGCAACTAACGTTGTTAAAGCTTAATTATAAGCCTTTGAAACTTACCTTCGGGTAAGTTTTTTTTTACATAAAAATACAGATATTAATTTTTTTATCGTACACTTTTCAACTAATCATCTCCAAAAATAAATGTAATCAAAAAAACGCCTGAACTTTTAAAAGTTCAGGCGTTTTTTTGATTACTAATCTTAAAGACGTGCGTTTAATTCTTTTGAAAGATCTTCGAAGCCAGGTTTGCCAAGTAATGCAAACATGTTCTTCTTGTATGCTTCAACACCTGGTTGGTTAAATGGGTTAATTCCATTCAAGTAACCAGAAACAGCTACAGCTGCTTCAAAGAAGTAAATTGTATAGCCTAATGTGTAAGCATCTTGTGTAGGGATGTTTAAGATCATGTTAGGTACATTACCATCAGTATGAGCCATAACAACACCTTGGAATGCCTTTGTATTAACAAAGTCCATTGTCTTGCCTTCAAGGTATCCTAAACCATCAAGATCGCCTTCTTCTTCAGGAATAGCAGTATCATTAACGGGTGTACCCACATTGATAACTGTTTCCATCAAATTACGACGGCCTTCTTGAATATATTGACCTAATGAATGTAAATCAGTTGAGAAGTTAGCTGAAGATGGGTAAATACCCTTTTGATCCTTACCTTCAGATTCGCCCATCAATTGTTTCCACCATTCTGAGAAATATTGTAAGCTTGGTTCGTAGTTTTCTAAAATTTCAGTTGTATAACCTTTACGGTATAAGATATTACGTAATGCTGCATATTGGTATGCTTCATTTTTTGTTAAATCAGCATCTGAATATTCAACACGCGCATCTTCAGCACCTTGCATCAAGGCATCAATATCAGCACCTGAAGCAGCAATTGGTAACAAACCAACAGCAGTAAGAACTGAGAAACGGCCACCAACATCATCAGGAATAACGAATGCTTCGTAACCTTCAGCATCAGCTTCAACTTTTAAAGCGCCCACTTTACGATCAGTTGTTGCATAGATACGTGAGTTAGCTTCTTCTTTACCATATTTTGCGATTAATTTTTCTTTGAAAACACGGAAAGCAATTGAAGGTTCTGTTGTTGTACCAGATTTAGAGATGATATTAACTGAGAAATCACGATCACCAATCAAATCAACTAAATCATGCACATAAGAAGGACTGATTGAGTTTCCAGCAAACAAGATTTGAGGTGCATTTCTTTTTTCAGCTGGTAATAAGTTATAGAAAGTATGGTTTAAAAATTCAATAGCCGCGCGAGCACCTAAATATGAACCACCAATACCAATTACAACTAAAACTTCTGAATTAGATTGAATTTTTTTAGCTGCTGTTTTAATACGAGCGAATTCTTCTTTATCATAGTCTTTAGGTAAATCTAAAAAACCACGGAAATCACTACCCGCACCCGTACCGTTGCGTAATTCACTATCTGCTGCGGTAACAAGAGCTTGCATTTCGCCAAGTTCATTGTCTTGAACGAATTTTGATAAGTTAGAACTATCGAATGAAATATGTGCCATTTTAATTATCTCCCTCATATTCTTTATTTAACAATCTATATTATACAATACTTAATAGAAAATATAACAGTGAAACGGAACTTTAATTACATATTTTGCTATTTTTTTTGCTTACTATGCGAATATCCATACCCATAGTAGGCAATCACGCCTAAAATAATCCAAACCAGAAAAGCAATCCAAATATTTATGGGTAATTTAATCATCAGATAACATGAAATAACAATAGACAGAATTGGTAATAAGGGAACGAACGGCACTCTAAATTGACCTTTTTTAGGTTCCCCAAATTGCTTTCTTAAGCTAATGAGAGCCAAAGCTAAAATAACAAGTACGGCTAGCGTCACAATATTAGTTAATTTTGCTAAACTTTCAATTGAAATTAAACCACTCGCAATTGAGATTAAAATACCAACCGTCCACGATGCCGCTCTGGGCGCATTAGTTTCCTTACTAATCTTAGTTAGGTATTTAGGCAATAACCCGTCCCTAGCCTCCGAATAGATCATTCTCGACAAACCATATGCTAATGCGATTAAAACGCTTAGAAGCGTCATTATTGCGCCAACAGAGATAACATTTCCGACAATGCCCTGATTAACAAATCTCATTGCAAATGCAACGGGATCGCTCACATTTAACTGCGTGTAAGGTACGATACCCGTTAATACAAGCGTTACGATTATATAAAAAATTGCCGAAATACTAATTGCCCCAATAATTCCTTTTGGAATTGTTTTTTGTGGATCAATAACTTCATCTGAAGCCATAGCAATTGATTCAAATCCTAGAAAAGCAAAAAATACTAATGCTGCACCACTCATAACACCACTTGTACCAAATGGCATGAATGGCTGCCAATTACCAGGTTTGATGTAAAAAACGCCGACAACCACGAACAAAATGATAATAGCAAATTTAACGAAAACCATTATTTTACTTAACCGTAACGCCTTTTTCGCTTCAAATGTTGTCAACCAAGTCACAAAAAGTGTGACAACAACAGCTATAATATCAACATATGAGCCTTTTGAGGCATTATACGAGGCACTTAAGGCAGTTGGCATATGAATGTTTAAGCCCGTTAAAAACCCTTGCATATACGCCGACCAGCCCGCAGCGACAGATGCCCCTGCCAAAACATATTCACAGATGGTAAACCAACTAACAAACCAAGCAATGAATTCACCAAAAATAACATATACGTAATTATACGAACCACCCGAAACCGGTATTCTCGATGAAAATTCTGCATAAGAAAAGCCGTTCATTATTACCGCAATTGCAGCAATAATAAACGACAAAATAAGAGCAGGGCCGGCTTCTTCGCTGGCGGCGGTTCCCGTAACGACGAAAATCCCCGTACCAACGATTGCGCTTAAGCCTAACAGAATAAGATCACTGGTTTTAAGAGTTCTTTTCAATTTGCTGACGCCATGAGTTGTCGCAAACTTCTTTTTTCTTAAATCCATTAGTTAGCTCCCTTTTTACTATTTTTATAAAGTTTTCATAATCCCTAACATAATAACACCAAGGATAACGAAGATGGAACCTAATGTAACATAAACCATTTCGCGGTTTGTTTTCTTCTCGCCTAATAAGTAGATACTACCGAAAGTTGAGATAACGATTCCCATTTGAGAAAATGAGAAACTAACTGCTTGACCTAATTTAGGAATTGATAAGAACATGAAGATATTACCAGTACCCCAGATAAGTCCCGTTAAGATATTTTTAAATGTTGATGAATTCATAATAACTTCATGTGCTATGAGTGCGACGAATCCAGCACCAATTACCATACCAACTGCTTGAGGTAAAATTGTTGCTGTTGTGAATGCTCTTGATTCTTCAGTTGTCATTCCAACGGTTGCGTAATGAACAACAATTGTATATCCTACGTAACCAATTGTTGACAAAATAATAGCACGTACGCCAGCGGCAGTATTTTCATCTTTATCTGAATCGGATAATGCTGAATTCTTTTTGTCTTTTAATGATGTTAGGGCGGCTCCCGCAATAATAACGATCATTGCAATTGTCCCAATAACAACCATTCTTGTTGTTTTCCATTCACCGAATAAAATAACACCTGCTAAAGCGTTACCGGCTAACTGTAAGCCAGTTGAAACAGGGACTGTTTTTGAAATACCGATTGCTTTCATTGCATGAAATTGTTGGTTTTGTCCTAAACTCCAGAATAAACCTGAAATAATTCCAATAATCCAGGCCTTACCACTCATTTCTGGTTGATAAATACCGTAAACGGCAATTCCGAAGATTAGGGCACCCCATGTCATCCCAACCGTTTGTTGGTTAGCGGTCCCACCAAGTTTTCCACTTATAAGTCCAATACTACCCCATGCGATTGCGGGGATTACTGCCATCAAGATAATCATATTTAATTAAATCCTCTATTCTCTCTCTTTATTCTTTTTTCGCGATTTAACTATTTTAGCAGTAAAGTAACCGCATTTACAACCCCTAAATTAAAATTTTAATGATTGATATAACAACATTTGAAACGGGTTACATTAAAATACCAGCAAAATCGTTCAAAAACGTTTAAATACCAGCATTTTACGTTCAACTATTTTTTTCCATAAAAAAACAATCTTATTTTATAAATAAGATTGTTTTTAATTTAATCTACTTTTATGACTAACGTTTTTAAATAATTACCTTGTCGATATTCTTTATTCGTAACAAAATCACTTGATAATCTGAATGTCTCAAGTAACGTAAATGAACGGTTCTTATTTGCAAATGCTTCCGTAATTTGTTCTTTTAATTTTTTAAGCGTTAAGCCCGCCGCATTTGTTGAGAACATAATAATACCCTCTTTTTGCGTAATATCAATAGCATCCTCGGCAAGTTTAGCATAATCCTTTTGGACTGAGAATGTTCTTTTTTTCGAACGAACAAAACTTGGTGGGTCTAAAACAACTAAATCATAGATGATATGGTGTTTTTTAGCATAATCTAAGTACCCGAAGACATCCATACCACGAATTTCTTGTTTCTCAGGATCAATATTATTAAGCGCAAATTGTTCTTTCATACGATCAATATTTTTATTCATAACGTCGACACTTGTCGTTTTAAGTGCGCCACCAACTGATGCGGCCACCGACGTAGCCCCCGTATTACTAAATCCGTTAAAAACCAGTTTACCTTCAGCATATTTATTCATGATTGCTTTACGCATTTCACGTTGTTCTAAGAAAAGACCCGTTGTTGCTTCATTGAGGTATGCTGCAAATTGAAGGCCATTTTCTTTAACAATAAGTGGCGTTGGAGCATCTTTTCCACGAACTTTAAATGTTGATGGTTCACCTTTCGTATCATAACGAAGGTTCGCATAGATTCCTTTATAACTTGTTACTGCGTCAGAAAAAGCGTTATAAATCATATCTTTATGTTGGTAAAGACCCAAGTTATACCACGTGAATACATAATAATCATCATAATAATCAATCGTTAAGCCACCAATACCTTCACCTTCACCATTAAAGAATCGGAAAGCATTCGTATCTTTATTCGTAAATAATGATTTACGGTTCATTCTGGCATTGTTAAACAATTTTGAGAAAAAATCTTCATCGATTCGTGCTTCTTCATTACGTGAAAAAATCCAGCCATCTCCACGATTTTGTTCTGCAAAATAACCATAGGCTACGAATTGATTATGAAGCGTTAAAGCAACCCATTCTCCCTCTTTGAAATCACGAGTTGTTTGCAAATCCTCTTTATCAATTAATGGATATCCATTTTTAAACTTTTTTGCTGCATGTGAAATAATTTCTACTTTTCTCAATGATTAGTACTCCTTTTGTTTTTTAAATGTTTTTTCTTTGTTAATAGTCGATTTAAAATAAAATATAACCCACAGCCGATTAATGTTCCTAATGAATTAAAAATAACGTCATCAATGTCACTAATTCCGGATCCTAGTATAAATTGTCCACATTCAATGGCGATTGATAACCCGATACCAACCAACATTGATTTAACTAAGGCGTACTTTTTAAACTGCTTTAACCTGGGTAAAATAATTCCTAACGGAACAAACCAAAGAATGTTACCATATAGATTATACACGAAATCGAACGAAGATTGTCCATTTGTCAGTTTAATTGTTTCAATTAATGGTTCTAAATTAACAGAATGAAAATTATAATCGGAACTAAATCGGATATCCCAAGGAAAATAAACGTGTCTCAAGACCGTTAATTCAATTAATAAAATGAGATAGGTCGCTAAAATCAATTTTATACCTTCCATTTTAAAATTAATTTTTTTCTTTTTAAAAAATAAAATACTTATTCGAATCGCAAGGTACACGATTAAGTAAAAAATGGTTTTATCAACACTCACAAAAATGAGTCGAACTAATGGAAAGTGATTAATTCCTTGTGAGTAGTGTTGTAATACAAAGTCATATAATTTTGATAAAAATAACATTACGCTACCTCACTCCCCATCTGCTTCTCTATGTTAACAAATAATGATGCCATTTTTTAGTAGACGTCTTTATTTTCACTTAAATTTAATAAGTTAAAAATGCATTAATAAAGCGTACCATAGATTGACACAAATTTAATAGAAACTGTAAACTACAATTACGACTTTAGATGATTACACTCGAAAGGACGGTTCAAACCGTGCAAACACTTAAACGCTTAAGACTATTTCTCAATACAAGACTTGGATTTTTCACCTTACTCTTATTCTTCTTCTGGTTAAAGACGATTACTGCCTACCTGGTTGATTTTAATTTAGGCGTTACAGGGATTTATCAGTACTTTGTTCTCCTACTGAACCCTATTGGGACAACCATGTTACTACTAGGGCTTGCATTATATATCAAGAAACCCATTATCTCATATTTAACAATGTTTCTGATTTATATCGCAAATTCAGCATTATTATTTTTTAATGTTATTTATTATCGTGAGTTCACCGATTTTATGACAATCAATACGATGTTGGGCTATTCCAAAGTTTCCGAAGGGATTAGCGGAAGCTCTTTTGCTCTAATGAAGCCTCACGATATTTTTTATGTTATTGATTTGGCTTTGATCATCCTATTATTTATAACACGTTACTTAAAGTTTAACGCTAACCCATTTAAAAAAATAAACGCATTTGCAATCATGTCGTTCTCAATAATGCTAACGTTAGCAACTCTAACATTAGGCGAAATTGATCGACCACAATTAATTACGAGAACATTTGATCGTAATTATATTGTTAAATATTTAGGAATTGATTCTTATACCGTTTACGATAGTTTCAAGACGGTTAAAAATAATCGTGTCCGTGATACTGCCGAAAGTTACGATTTAAATAAAGTACTAGATTTTACAAAATCACATTATGCATCACCAAATCCAAGTATGTATGGCGTTGCAAAAGGTAAAAATGTGATCGTTATTCATTTAGAAAGTTTCCAACAATTTTTAATCAATTTTAAAGTAAATGGTAAGGAAGTAACACCTTTTTTAAACTCACTTTACAATGGTAAACAAACTTACAGTTTCCCTAATTTCTTTAATCAAGTTGGGCAAGGAAAAACATCTGATGCTGAGAATCTCTTAGAAACAAGTATCTATGGTTTAGCCCAGGGATCAGTGTTCACGTCTCTTGGGTCAGAGAATACCTTTGAAGCCGCCCCAGCTATCTTAAATCAAACCTCGGGCTACTCTAGTGCCGTATTCCATGGTAACACAGGTTCCTTTTGGAATAGAGACACGGTTTACAAGAGTATGGGCTATCAATATTTCTTCGATTCAAGTTATTATGATAACTCCGCAAAAAATACGCTTGAGTATGGTTTAAAAGATAAACTGCTATTTAATGATTCAGTTAAGTACTTAGAAAGATTACAACAACCTTTTTACGCAAAATTTATTACGGTGTCAAATCATTTCCCATTTGATATTGATTCCCAAAATAAAGATTTTGAAGTTCCAAATACCGGTGATACATCTGTTAATAATTATTTCCAAACGGCCCATTATTTGGATGAATCCGTTAAAGAATTTTTTGATTACTTACAGAAATCTGGTTTGTATAATAATTCCATGGTTGTTTTATATGGTGATCATTATGGTATTTCCAATTCTAGGAACGTAAAGTTGGCTAAGTTACTCGGTAAGTCATCTGAGACGTGGAGTTCATTTGATAATACCCAAATGCAACGTGTCCCCTTCATGGTTCACATTCCTGGAATAAATAACGGTGGTGTTCAACCCGAATACGGTGGTGAAGTTGACGTTCTGCCAACTTTACTTCACTTATTAGGTCAGGATTCATCATCATACGTTCAATTTGGAACAGATTTATTCTCCAAAACACATGATCAAACCGTCGCGTTCAGAAATGAAAACTTCATTACACCTGACTATACCGTGTTAGATTCAACAATTTATGATAATACAACGGGTAAAGAAGTGACGCACCCTTCTAAGTCCGTCCAAGAGACTATTAATAAGGAGCAAAAAAAGGTCAGTACCGAGTTGAATTTATCGGATACCGTTAATAATCAAAACTTATTACGTTACTATACACCCGATAACTTTAAACCCGTACAACCGGCCAAGTACAATTATAAGAACCAATATGATAAATTATTGAAACTACAACAGGAACTCAAAAATAACTCGACAAGTCTTTATTCAGAAAAGGGCAACAAGTCTACTACCAATCTATACAAAACGGATGCGCCTGAATTAAAACCAGCATCTGAAAGTTCTTCTTCAGACTCAAAAACAAGTTCAGCTGCTACGTCTGCTGCACATAAATCAAATTCTTCCTCAAATTAAAAACAAACGTTACTGAAAATATAACTTTCAGTAACGTTTATTTTTTTATTCTAACCAATTTCATAAAATATTCATACTTCTTAACTAAAATTATCAACATAAGCTTACGTAAAGAGGTGAAATCATGTCTTTAATTTTACAATCACTATCTAGTCTTTTATATCATGTGAAACAATCTTTAGGTTTATTTATATTTTTCTTTTTCAGCCTGTTCATTAGTATCTCGGCTCTTTTATTTAATCAAATTTCGTTTGATTCATTCAAGAATTTCAAAAAAATGCTAGAACATATTAATATCGACACTAAATCAAGCTCAAATTTAGTTAAGATACTAACTCATATCCACGAAAAGCAAATCAACCTAATTTTCCCCATCATTACCGGATTATCGCTGATTTCACTTCTGATTATTCTATTTATTTATTTAAAAATCATTAAAAATCGCAAGGAAGAGCACGCCGGTTTACATCATATTGGTGAGAGTGATTCAAAGATTGCTCTTTCATTTGCGCTTGAAATCTTTATCATTTTCATTATGGCATTGATTTCGGTAGTCGTTTTAATTTTCCTTTTTAAAAGTAGCTATGCTTCATTACTTAAAACAATTAATAGTTATTGGCTTGAGCATTCATTATCCATGCGGCTTTCATCATCTGAAATATCAACTGAACTCTTAAAATTAATGTCCCATAAATTAACAAATTTTAATGGGAACTTTTTAATTTCTTCTACAGGTATGTCGCTTGGTCCCCTGATATCGAAGGAACTATTTATCAATGCCGCATACTTACTCATTAGTGGCATTGTAGCCAGTCTACTCTCGTTCTTAACCGCATTACTTTCTAATCGTAACTTATCCAATAATAGGAGGTTCATCCATGCAGATAGAAAAGCGTAACGAGATGAGTGGTATCGTAGAAAAGATATTTCCGACCAATTCAGTTTCAATCGTTTTAGATCAGGCATCCGAGTTCACTAATCAACTCTTGGATCAAAATATTCTTCACTCAAAACTAATTGAACTAGTCACGGTAGATGATCTTAAACTCTTAGTACCTTATTTAAGTGTCACTCAAAATATGAGTTTAACGAAAAAAAATTACAAAAAAACGGAAAAAAGTATTATTTCTAAATTGATTTATGGTCATCATTTCAACCGTCACTCACCAAATTTTATGGATAAGAAAATTACATCATTAAATCAGATGGATAGAGCGATTATTCTGTTATTCAGAGCAGTTTTAAATAATAATTCTATAATTATTTTAACAAATTTAATAGATACTTTTTCAATAACGGAAACAAGATTTTTCATTGATTTCGTTACCGAATTAACCTTTCAATTGAATCTTCGTATTATTATTACCACAAACCAACCAGAATTACTCACCCAACCTCAGGTTATGCCCTTCAATAAATCCCCTCTAAGAAAATAGACCTATATCGCGACAATTCGCAATATAGGTCTATTTTTTATTCTTGTTGCCAATCTTTTGAGTAATAATAGTTATCCATGTGATAATCAGGTTTAGCCTGTTTTTGCGTTAAGAATGGGTTTACGTATCTATCAACGGCTACCCAGCCCTTCCAGCCTAAATGAATCGTATCAGCCATGAAATATTTTTCATTACCACGTTTACTAAAATCTGCAACATGATCAAAGCCTTGAGATTTTAGTTGTTCCGTAATTTTAGTAGCATTATTTTTCAACATTTCTGCTGATAATCCTGTATATTCCGACCAACGTTTATTAACAGGTGGGACGATGAATAAAACATTGGTATGTTCTTTCGAAAATTGATTTAAAACCAGTTGGAAATCTGAGAACTCAACAGAACGATCGTAATTTAACTTAGCCTGTTTACCTGCAAATTTACCTGTTCCATCCAAATGTCTACCCGTCCAATAACTATTTTGAATTCCAAAATCATTATTAGTCGTTCCCTTAGCACCAAATCGACCTGCAAGAACATCCAATGTTGCTAAATCATACTTAGCAGGTAGGTTTCTAGTTTGTCTGTCGATAAGTTGCATCCTATTAGGTACAGAGAATCCCGAAAACAACTCATCTTCATGCTGTAAAATTGTTAACTTCATGCGGAATATATTAGTATCAGTCCCAGATAAAGATTCTCCATCGGCAATTTTTTGCATTGCCTTCAATATAGACTCATTGCCTCCATCAGACATCAAAGCGATGAATCTTTTGGCCGCGTATTGGTCTGACTCAGTTTTAGCATTTGCGGATAATAACCACTCCGTTGTCTGCAATGGTGAGTAGAACATATTGAAAGCTTGTTTACTGACACCACCTGGAACAAACCATTGAGGTGATACAATAAATACTGCCTTTTTATTTTTAATTTGATCTTTTATGCCTTGTAAATCGAAGTAATGGGTGAGAGATTGCGTACCACCCGTTCCCATTAAGAATGGTCGATATGAACGATTATATTTTTTTGCTAAAACCGAAGGATGCATCGAATCCATTCGTGAATATTCAGACGAACCAATAAATGGAACGTAACCATCCTCTAACGCTTGTTGTCGAATGACGGAACCACCTAAAATGTTTTTAGATTGGGATACTGCAGCTTTTTCTTCAGTTTTTGCGGAACTGAAATTATATTTGACTGGTGCGAGTAAGATGACAACTATTAAAATGATTGCCAAAATAACAGGCCCAATAATCATGAATAACTTCTTTTTCAATCCCATTTAGATCATGCTTTCTACTTTTGCAATAATTAGATTTGGTGTTGCCCATTCAGAACGTTCAAACTCTGAGATTGGAATATCGATGCCCAATTCATTTTGTAATTCTAGAATTAATTGAATTGACCCCATTGAATCTAATAAGCCTTCATCAAAAATGTTTATATCCAAATTATTTCTAACCTCGGCGCTATCTGTTGTGTTTTCTAAAATTTCTAAAACTTTATCTTTTGTATTCATCTTAATTCTCCTTTAAGTTAATTAATTATTTTATGAAAAAAACAGTTTATCTAAAAATCCTGAAAAAATTAAGAAACTAAGACAAACCACGTTAAATGTAATGAAGATTGCAAAAATTTCAGTTAATTTATTACTTGGAATACTGCCTTTGTGTTTCTTTTTAAATCTGAGCCAAGTATCATTAATCACAATGGCAATTGCATGAAATAACCCGTATGCGATGTAGTACCAGGTTACCCCATGCCAGAATCCCATCAGTAAAAATAAAGCAAAATAACCAACAATGGCTGTCGTTATTCGACTCTTAATTAATTTATGTTTCATCATGAAAAAGACCAGTCTCATGTAAACATAATCACGGAACCAAAATGAGAGCGTCATATGCCAACGATTCCAAAAATCCTTAATATTATGCGAGATAAAAGGTTTATTGAAGTTCATTGGTGTTTCAATTCCCATAAAATAACTAATACCGACCGCGAATAAGCTATAACCAGCAAAATCAAAAAATAGATCCATGCTGTATGTGTACATATAGCCAACTAATGCCCATGACATACCGCCATGTTGCAATGCGGCATGAGCAATTGGTGGTAATAACACCGTACCAAAGAGATATGCTAATAAGAACTTATATAAAAATCCTTGAAAAATATAGAAAATCCCTTTTTGTAGCATCTCCAAGTATTTTTCTTGGCTTGGTACGTTCTGATAATCTTTAACAAATCGTCTGTAACGATCAATTGGTCCTGAAGAAATTGTTGGAAAAAACAATAAAAATTGTAGTGTGAGCATTAAATCAAACTTTTTAATACTACCATCCCGTGATTCCATAATCATTTGAACAGCCTTAAATGTGAGGTAACTAATTCCTAAGAAACCGATAATTGATGGTATCCCGTTATTAATTGCCGGCGTAATTTTCACAATTGATAATGGTGAAATTGCTAAAAGAACCGCCACAACAAAAACCCATGTTTGATTATGTTTACTACGATATCGCATGTACAACCCAATCATCAAAACTTCAAAAATGATATATAAGATTAAATTAAATCCTTCGTGAAGTTTAGGTCCACCAAATATCAGACAGATAAATAACAATGAAATGATTGTTTCATATACTCTAAATCGTTTGCCATTTAAGATTCCGATAATAATCGGGATTAAAAACGCAATAAGATACAAAAAATAAATTGGATTAACATAAGGTTGGAACGATACCATTAGGCATTCACCTCATTAATTAATTTTTTCCGATCGATTTTTCCATTTTGCGTTAATGGCAAAGCATCAACGTAAACAAATTTTTGCGGAATCATATATGACATTGTCGTCTCAGCCATATCTTTTTTAATTGCAGCCGTCAATTCGATATCACGGTCAAATGGGTGCTCTTTTTGTACAACGTACGCAATCAATTGAGAAACTTTGTGGTCCTTATCATATTTCGGAATCGTAATTGCCTGTTTTACGTAAGGAGCCGATGACACGTGATGATCAACTTCTTCTAATTCGATCCGGTATCCATGAAGTTTAACTTGGAAATCAATTCGGCCTCGATACAAAAGCATTCCATCAGAACTTATGGTAGCCGCATCTCCTGTTCGATATGCACTCCCACCGTCCATTTCGAAAAAGGCACTAGCCGTTTTATCAGGATTATTAATATATCCTTTTGAAACGCTAGGTCCGATAATGATTAGCTCTCCTTCGTCTCCATTTGGAACTACTTCATTTTTCGAATTAACCACAGTCATTTTTGTATCAGCTTTTGAATAACCAATTGGTAATCGTGGGTATGCTTCTAAAATATCGTTCGTAATCTCAACACTTGAGACTGCAACTGTTGCTTCAGTTGGTCCGTATGTGTTAAATATCTTGGCCATTGGGAATCTTTTCTTCAATGCCGAAGCAGTTTTATGCGTTAGTTCCTCACCGCAAAATAAAAAGCGGCTGAGATCAGGTAAATGATCCGCATCAAACGTTGGTTCCAATAAACAAATATCCATGAATGATGGTGTAGAAACCCAAACTTGGAGGTCTAAAGTAGGTAACGTTTGAAAAAGAACTTTAAAGTTATCCGTAACTTCTTGCGGTAAAACAGATAATTGACCACCCATAGTTAATGCTGGGTACACATCCATGACAGATAAATCAAATGAATATGGCGCCTGCGATAAGATATTAGGACGTTCTGGCAAAGAAAAGTCGTCTATCATCCAGTTTACGTAACTGATTAAATTATCATGACTAATCTGAACTCCCTTAGGCTGTCCAGTCGTACCCGACGTGAAGATAATATAAAAGTTGTCATTACCCTGAACTTGGAGACTAGGATCAGGAGCTACAGTTCCTTGCCCATTTTCAATGATTTCTACTAATTTAGTATGTGAAATTACGGGAACACTAAGTTCAATTTCTGGTAATTCCGCAACAGCTATACAAGCAGCCGGTTTTGCAATATTTTGAATTTCTTCCAAACGTTCGGCTGGTGAATGTGAATCGATTGGAATATATGCGTGTCCAGCTTTAACACTACCCATAAAGGCAACTAACATCTCGAACTTTTGATTACCATACACCATAACTGGTGATTTTTTATCTAAGTCTAATTCAATAATATGCGACGCTAGCGCGTCAGATTTTTCCTTTAATTGTTGATAAGTATTTGTCTCACCCAAATTGTTATAAACAATGCGAGTTGGATCAGACGTTGCAACCATATCAATTTGTTTAATTACATTTTTTATCAATTTTTTTCGCTTCCCCTCTAAAATTCATTATAGATAAATGTACCGTTACTTATACCCCTGAATGAATACAGATAGACTAACATCGCCAATACGATAAAATAAAAGGTCGTTCGAACAATAAACATAAAAATTTCATTTTCTTTTAAATCATGCCATTTTTGACTCATAGTTATCACTCCCTTATTAAATTAATACAGTATACACTTAATTTTTTTTGTCTAACATACAACTTCGTTATGTTAATCTAACAGTTTTGTAACATCAAGATAAACGCCGGTAAAATGGCATTATTCGCACTCAAAATACGCTATTAGTTCTCATTAGTAATATAATAATTGACCGTTTTTTAGTATAACAGAATTTAATCGATATCACAAAAAAGAACAATCTCTTTTTAGATAAAAGAAATTGTTTCTTAATTATTTATTAATAATGATTCATCCTGGTCCGGAAACGTCAACATGAATGTCGTTCCTTTTCCTTCAGAGCTCACTACTTCCACTTTTCCATTATGCAATTGCATTAATTGATGAACAATCGATAAACCTAATCCAGATTCACCATACTTGGTATTTTTCCTAGATGGGTCTGCTTTATAATAACGTTCCCAAATATTTTTCAACTGATCTTCTGTCATACCAATACCCGAATCAGTAATCCTGAAAATACTTTCGTGATAGCCACGTTCGGCAGAAATGTGAATCGTACCAGATTCGGTGAACTGAATTGCATTTTGAGTAATATTAAATATGACTTGAACGAACCGATCGTAATCAGCGAAGACCATTAAACTTTTAGGAACGCTCAATTCAATTTGATCATTAGCTTCAACCGATTTTTTTGTTAATTGCTCAACAATATTGTTAATCACAACAACTGAATCAAATGTGCTTGGCGCAAGCGTAATTTGATTTGTTCGAATTTTTTCATAATCTAAATTTTCGTTAACTAAGCGAATTAAACGTTTCGTTTCACTTCGCATTAATTCAATACTCTTACCCTTGCTTTCTTCAGGAATTGCATCATAGGCCAACCCCTCAAGCAAACCATTAATCGTTGTAAGTGGCGTCCGCATCTCGTGCGCGGCGTCCGCCATAAATTGTCTGCGCCGATCTTCCTGACGCTTTATTTCTTTTTCGGATTCTTTAAGCGAGGAAACCATGCCATCAAAATCTTGTGCTAAATCATCTATTTCATCCCGATGTCTACTTTCAATATGAACATCAAAATTACCATCAGCAACCATTCGTGTTGCCCTTCTAAGTCGATTAATTCTAGAAACAGAATATCGTGCCAGAAGATAACTCAAAATAATTCCGGCAATCACGGACACAATAAACGCAATAACTAAATTTCGGGTCATTTGATTCATATTAGCTTGAATATTAGATACACTTGCTCCGACTGATATAACAGCATACAATTTTCCATTATAAAAGTAAGGCTTTAAAATATCCGTCATACTGATTGCCTTCATATCAGTTTTTAATTGCCTATTTGCGTGAGGAGTACGATGAACAACCTCGCCTTTTTCTAACTGAGCCCACTGTTCTTTCGTTATATTATCTTGAACCGCGTTGTAAGGATAGATAATTTTGGATTTCTTCGTATAAATTGTAAACCGAACATTTTGTGTTTTTAAAATCGATTCAGCATTTCTTAAATTATTTAAATTTAAGTTAAATTCTGTTTTCGAATCAGCAGTCTTTAAAACCATTGATTCCGACATCAAGCTATCTGAATAACCCTCTAACTGCGTCCATGTATTTTTATACACCATGTCGCTTGTAAAGTTTAGAAATAAAGCCCCAAATACTAATACCAATGTAATAATAACCGCGAAAAATGCTAACATTTGTTGGTAAAGTAACTTCATTAGTGACCAGCTCCTGAATCATCAAATTTGTAGCCGACGCCCCAAACTGTTTGAATGACTTGAGGGCCAACTTTTTCAATTTTTTGACGTAATTTTTTAATGTGTGCATCAACCGTTCGTTCATCACCGAAAAATTCATAATTCCAAACTAATTCTAATAATTTTTCTCGAGAAAAAACTTGTTTTGGTTTATTCGCTAACGTCTTCAATAAATCGAACTCTTTCGGTGTTAATTCATCAATTAACACGTCTTCCAGGTAAGCCTCTCGGCGGGCCGTACTTAATTTGAAGTGTGCCGTTTCAATATCAAAATGATTACTATCATCTTCTCTTTCATTATCAGTCCCAACACTCGGTTTTTCTGCACGACGGTGGAGCGCCTTAATTCTGGCAATTAACGTGATAGGACTAAATGGCTTCGTGACGTAATCGTCCGCACCCATTTCTAGACCAAGGACTTGATCACTTTCTGTGTCGCGAGCTGTTAGTATAATGATTGGTACGTTAGCCGAAACCTTGCGGATTGCTGAACTAACCTGCATTCCATCCATTCCCGGCAAATTCAAATCAAGCGTCACAACATCCCAGCCATTTGGATCCTCATTAAACATGGCAACTGCATCATTACCATCATAAGCGTATTTAACGTCCCAATTTTCTTTTTGGAAAAACATCGACATCATTTCGGAAACTGCTTTATTGTCCTCTACCATTAATAATTTCATATTATTCTCCATTTTTCACTTTAAAATACCCATATCTGACCTCTAACAATCATTATAATCAAATAATATGATTTTTTTTAGTCTTTTCTTTGAGTTTATATAAATGATAATAATTTCTCGAAGGTACCATTCTCGTAAACAATATATAGTCCTAAGATAATATACACCGCTGCCGTAATCCATCGGCCGTATTTATCAAAAGCTTTAGCAATTAATGGTATCTTACCAAAAAAATAACCCATGATACAAAATAAAGTCATCATAAAGAAAAAAGTAATTAAAACAATAATTAATTGACTCATTGTTAACGTTACAAAGAATGGTACATAAATACCAATATTATCTGCTCCACATGTAATAATTGTTATTAACGCTACATCAATAATAATTCTAGCCTTGCCACTCGCGTGCAGTTGTTTATTAACCGATTCTTCGCCATCATCTTCGTCATTGATGATGACCATGATTCCCATAACAATCGGAATAAATCCCAGCAATCCTAAAATCCAGGGATCTGGTATTAACCCAAGAATAAAACTAATAAATAATGCGGCGGAGACCAAAACAGTTGTACCCAAGAGGTCTCCTAAGTACACATATGTGAATGCCTTTGACTTTTTAATTCGGCCAAAAATAATCATTAAGATAACTAAATAATCAATACTTGTGGAAATATAAGCTGTAACTCCAGAAAGAATGGTTGTTGTCATTATTTACCCCTATTATTTTGATAATCACTTAATATATACACTATCAAATTCCTTATTTTTTTGTTGTACTAGTGAGCAATGAACTGCCTTCATTCCCCGTGTTACTTGATTCTTTAGATTCTACTTTCGACGAAGATTCAACTGTTGAACTACTTGATTCTTTAGTTGAACTGGAATCTGCTTTTTTTTCAGACGCACTTGAAGAATTTGTACTTGAACTCGTCTTAACTGAGTCAGCAGATGTCCCACCTGAACCTCCTTGCTGAACGATAACTTTCAGTTTATCTGTCCTTTTCAATAGTTTACCTTCGCTTGGATCCGATATTATATCACTTTTTCTAGCCCATTTACGTGTAAATTCTACTTTTATATCGTTTTTATCGGCCTAGCTTTGTGCCTCAGATTGAGAGGTGAATTTAGGTATTTTTATATAATCCTTGGCTTGCTTTTCATCAAATTTTTGTTTTATCAATGTGTCAGACAAATTTTTCTTAAGCGCGTCTAAATTTTTATTCGCTTGTTTTTCATCTAAAAGATCTTTTTTATAATCGTTAAATACTTGATACTGTTCCGTTTGTTTCGCTAAATCTTTTGCAATTACTTTTTCAATTTCATTTAAAAAAGCTAAATTTTTCCATGAATAATTCAGATGTCCTACCGCGGTTGTATAATCATTGATTTGCTGATTAGTGCTATCTTTTAAAATAACCACATCACCTGAAGTCGGTTCGTAAGTAACTGTCTTCTTTGCAATATCAATCACACCGTTTATTGCCGTTGCATCTTTTGCCAACTTCAATTGTCGTTTATAAATACGTTGCGCAAACTCATCTTTATTGGAAGAATCAATCAATAATTGATTAATGTATCCGAATTGTGAGTTGTTCAATTTTTGAATAGTTTCAGGCGTTACGCTAGGTTTAATTGTTTCATTATCACCCTTTACAAACATATCTTGATATAACGCGTTCACTTTTACTTTTTTCACTATATCGTCGTATTTCGTCTGGTAATCGACACGTGAATTAGCTGAAATATGGGTTAACGTTTGGCGTAATTTTTTCATTTCGGTTGTCGTTGCCGCAGACGTTAAATCTTCCGTTTTAATATTATAGTTCTTTGCATAAATTTCATTAAAGTTTTGTTTCGCCGCTTTAGATTCAGCGTTAGAATCGTAGAGTGAATCTGGCGTTTGCTTGGCCATTGTTAACTCTGAATTATCGTTTTTAGACCAATCAAGACTAATTCGATAACGATTAACGACCGTATAAACACTCCAAATAGTCAACCCGATAGTCACAAATAACAAAAGACGATATACTTGTTTCCAAAAATTTCTTGGCCCTTTTTTTGGAGTTTGTCCTTTTTTTAAATTAGTTTCGTCTTCTCGCTTAACCAGTTTTTCATTTTTTTGTTTCTTACCCCTTAACCTTGGCTCCATTTTCACTCACCCTCTAACATCTCTTTAGCCGACTTGATTCCAACATTGGCCTTATCTAGTTTTTTCTGAGTTAAATCTAATTTATCATTTGTATCTTTCTTCCATGATCCAATTTTGTATGAATCAGGTTTTTTTTGATAAGCAATATCTTCAAATTTAACTTTTAAAATGTCCTTATCTATTGTTTTTGATAAATATGTTTTGTATACTTTTGCTTTTTTCAAGTCAATCGTTTCTGGTTCCTTAACACCTAATACGACCACTTTATCATTGGGTTCATATTGGGCTGAAAGACCTATTCCTGACAATTGGTTAACAGTTGATGGCTTTTCCCACTCACTATTATCCGCATCATTTTCTTTTGAAAAATGTTCCATCAAATCACGATATAAATTGACGTTTGTCATTGCAGAAGCGGCATCTGTGATGTAATGTCCCTTTTTCATTGGTTCATCGTAGCCCAGCCACATTGAGACAGATGTGGACTTAGTGAACCCATTCATCCAAACATCCATATTCGCATTTTCAGGGAATTTAGCTGCCGCTGAGTATCCAACAGTTCCCGTTTTCATTGCTTGATGGATTCCATTTATTTTAGCATTTGGTGCTGTCCCACCAGCGTTAGGGACACCTTCCATCATTGAAGTCAATATAAAAGCGGTTGAAGCCTTCATTGCACGTTTACCAATAACATCATATTTTTTTACACTGTTATCTGAAAATTTTAAACTAGTAACATAACGGGCAGCATGATAAGTACCACCATTTGAAACAGCCCCATACGCTGTCGCCATTTGTTCAGTGGAGACATCAAGTCCAATAGCTTGTGATCCTGCCGGAGCATTGGTTTGAGGCATACCGATTTGAGTTAAGAATTGAGCAGCTTTTGCACTACCAACGGTATCTAGTGTCCTAATCGCCGGTGTATTTGCTGAAACCCGTAGCGCATTTTGCATTGTTATTGACCGATAACTAACATCATCAAAGTTTTGAGCCAGTAAATTAGTTCCGCGGTAAGCGTAAGCAGTTCCATCTAGCGCATGCGTTGTTGCCCATCCAAAATATTCAATTGCAGGACCGTAATCTAGCAGTGGTTTAATTCCTGATCCTGATGAGCGTTGAGTAGATATTGCTCGATTATAACTAAAAGCTGTTTTTTGATGGCGTCCCCCATATTGAGCAACAATATTCCCCGTTTTAGGGTCGGTTATTGTAATGGCCGATTGTTCAGTTGAATCCTGATAATATTTTTCATCATCGGCTAGTTTTTTTACATAAGCATTCTTGCTTGAATCAAGTGCCGTATTAATTTGAAGCGGCGTCTTTGATAAATCATAGCCTTTATCACTCACCTGTTCTAATGCCGAAGTAACATACGCATTATTTTCAAGAATTTTTTTTGTGACAGAGTTCTCCATCCAATGACGTTTTTTCAAATCTTTAGTCACTGACTCCGCTATTGCTATTTTGTATTGAGACTTTGTAATAACTTTATTCTCCAAGCCAGTCTTTAGAACGATATTTCGACGCGCTCGAACTGCTTTAGGATTTGAATACAAATTATAAGTAGATGGCGCCTGACCCAATCCCGCAATAATTGCCTGTTGACTGACACTTAATTGTTTTAACGTTTTACCAAAATAAGTTTCCGAAATAGTTTGGGCCCCGTAAGAACCTTCGCCCAAACTCATTTTATTGATATAGAATTCTAAAATTTGGTCTTTACTATAGTTGTGATATAACTGTTGCGCTAGAAAAAATTCTTTTATTTTCCGATCTACGGTCCGATCTTTATTGCTTGTTGAAAAAACAGTTAATTTAATTAATTGTTGTTCAATGCTTGATCCACCCCGAACTTCCCCCTTACCCACAGCTGATTTAACGGTCGAAAAAGCGGCATTAGCTAGCCCAGATGGTGAAAATCCTGCATCTTTATAAAAGGTTTGATCCTCAGTCGATAATAAAAGGTCACTGTAAATTTTAGGAATATCCTTTGCCTTCACATATACCCGTTTATTTAAAGCGGAAGACCAAATTAGTTGTCCCTCCCTGTCGTACATATTAGAGCTAGCATCTGAGATTAATTCCTGACTAGTAACAGTTGGAACCGACTTAATAACCGCGGCAACGTACAGACTAATCGCGGCTACCCCCAATAAAAGTAAAACACTAAATATCGCGACATATCTAAAAATATGTGGGTGTCTGTATCGCCATTTTGTTTTCTTAATTTTTTCTTGTTTTTCCATTATGCCATCCCCACTTTTGCGACGTGGGTCATTTGTTCTATGTATAAATTTAATTTTTCCCATTTAAATTCGTTTTTAATAAACATGATATACCCCCAATAATCTAATCACATGCCACATTTTAATGATGTAAAACATGATTTGCGTGTTTTAACGTTTGCGTCAATATACTAATAATATGCTGGTCTTCAAGTCTGTAATAACTTAATTTACCCACCTTGCGTACCGTAACCAGCTGATGTTGTTTAAACAGCTGTAACTGATGTGAAACAACTGACTGTTCAATTCCTAGCCGATCCTTAATTTGAGAAACCGTTAACTCCGTTTGCTCAAGTAGATACATAATTTGCATTCTAGTTGGGTTACTTAACAATTTAAATATTTTTTGAGCTTCGACCGCATCATTTTGTGAAATAAGTATTAAGTTATCCTTCAATGGTAAGTCCCCCCTTGTTAAACGTATGTTAAATATAACATTCATATTCTTCTTATTCAAGCGCTATCATTTCGTTTCAATTTAAAACTTGTACAACCATTATCGTCTACGTTAAACTGTAGTAAGTAAATAATAGAAAGAAAGTTTGGGGTCACTATGAAAAGTAAAAAAATAATCAGTTTAATCGCAATAATCGTCATCATTATTCTTGGAGGAATCTGTTTTTTCTTCTATCATCAAAATACAAAAGCAACGAATGTTTCAGAAAGTGACTCATCTTCGAGCGTGGCATCAAATGTAGCGTTACCGCAACTTAGTTCGACAGTATCAAAAAAAGAAGCTGTTGTTGAGCTTCAAACAACAAAGGGTAATATTAAAATTAAATTATTCCCCGAATATGCACCGAAAGCCGTTAAAAATTTCTTGACTCACAGTAAAAAAGGATATTACAATAATACTCTTTTCCATCGTGTTATTAATGAATTCATGATCCAAGGTGGAGATCCCAAGGGAGATGGTACTGGTGGAGAAAGTATTTATGGCAAACCTTTCGGCACTGAAATTTCGAAAAGTCTCTACCATATTCGCGGTGCCCTAGCAATGGCTCAAACATCTGAACCTAATTCAATTGGTAGTCAATTCTACATCGTTCAAAATAATGAAGATGTAAGTACAAGTGCCGATATTAAAGATGGAACGCCTTCAAAAATTCTAGACGCATATAAAAAAGGTGGAACGCCTTCTCTAGATGGTACTTACACCGTCTTCGGTCAGGTTATTGAGGGAATGGATGTTGTCGATAAGATTGCCGCCGTTGAGGTCAACTCAGGCGATAAACCCACAACGGATATTAAAGTTAATAAAATTAAAGTCATTCAAGAAGCAAAATAATAAAGCCAATTTTTAATTCATTCTAAATTGACTATGTTATGATAAAGATAATAAATAAACGGAGGTTTTATAAATGTCAGATAAAATATTAGTAGTGACAACAGAAAGTATCCCAGGTAGAGAGTACGAAGTTATTGGCGAAGTTTTCGGTCTTACAACGCAATCTAAAAACGTGATTAAAAATATCGGTGCCAGTCTTAAAAATATTGTTGGTGGCGAAATTAAAGCTTACACTGAAATGATGGCTGAATCGCGTGATACATCTATTGATCGTCTACGCGAAAATGCTGCGAGCATGGGTGCAGATGCGGTCGTTATGATGCGTTTTGATTCCGGTTCTATTGGTCAAGATATGCAATCAGTTGCTGCATATGGTACCGCAGTTCGTTATATTAAATAAAAATAATTTCAACGAATTATATAAAGTGAACCCCCCAGAATTGGATTTTTGGGGGTTTTTATTATGCTTTCTGCAAAAATTAATTAAGCTTCTTCTTCAATATTACGAACTACTTTAGCTGGACTACCAATTATAATCACGTTATCAGGAACATCTTTCGTCACAGTTGAATCAGCGCCAACAACCGAATTTTCGCCAATTGTAACTCCAGGTAAAATAGTTACATTTGCCCCAATCCATGCATTCTTCTTAACATAAATCGGTTTTACGTTAAGTCCACGCCTATTTTTAGGAGAAATTAAATGATTAACTGTGATTAACCTAGAACCCGGACCAATTAAGACCTGATCTTCAAGTGTTATTCCACCTAAATCAACAAATGTTACATTTTGATTAATAAAAATGTCTTTTCCGAATGTAATATGTTTACCAAAATCGCTATAAAAAGGCAATGAAACTATTACCGATGAATCAATTGTTTGCCCAGTTATTTTCTCCAATTGCCTTAACACCTCCTCATTGGGATAGTATCTCGAATTCAGCATCATAAGCAATTGTTCGTTACTCTGTTTCACAGAATGGATTTCGTTAAATAAGGACGAATCTTTTAAAATATCTTTTCCAACTATTTTCTTTTGTAAGTCTAACATTTACTTACCTCCTGATATCTATTCATTCTTTACTGTTCAGAGTATATACGTATCGGTTATACTTAACTAATACTTATATGTAATACCCATGTATTCTTAATCGCCATAGAAAGGAGCAGCCGAATGGAATTACGCGTTTTAACCTACTTCCTAACCGTTGCACGTGAAAAAACAATTAGCAAAGCCGCTGAAGTCTTAAATCTTTCTCAACCTACCCTTTCAAAACAATTAAAGGAATTAGAGAATGAACTAGGTGTTACTTTGTTTACTAGGGGAAATCGATTTATTACATTAACAGAAGATGGTATTTACTTGGTAAATAGAGGAACCGAAATTTTATCTTTGGTAGAGTCAACAACGACAAATCTTATCAAAAATGACGTCATTAGTGGTCAGATAACAATTGGAGGCGGAGAAACACGAGCCTTTAAATTCATCGGGGAAAGATTACACGCCTTAAGGGATAACTATCCCGACATTAACATTCATCTTTATAGTGGAAATGCGGATGATATCTTAGAAAAAGTTGACAAGGGCTTGATCGATTTTGGATTGGTTATTGATCCCGTAGAAAAGCAAAAATATGAATACATGAGACTACCTTTAGTTGATTATTCGGGCATTTTAGTCAATAACTCGCATCCCTTAGCCAATAAAGAAGTGGTCGTCGCAAACGATATTAAAGACACGCCTCTACTCATTTCAAATCAATCATTAGTTGATAATCAACTGTCTGAATGGTTGGGGGGAAGTATCGATTATTTAAATATCATTGGTACCTATAACTTACTTTATAATGCCTCGCTATTAGTAAGAGAAGGCGTCACTAGCGCCCTTTGTATTGATGGCATTATAAATACCACAGATATAAATCTAAAATTCATTCCTTTATCACCTCCATTAACCGCAAATATCAATATTGTTTGGAAAAAGAATCATCGTTTTTCAAATGCTTCAAAAGAATTTTTACGTCTCTTAATGATGGATTAGTGTCCAGTTTATTCATTTAATTTTAAAAATAAAAAAAGACAACCCGTTTTAGGAGTTGTCTTTTTTGTCTGTTATGTTGGATAGAATCTTCAAAAATATAAAATGTTACTTATATGAAGTTTTTTAATCCTATTCAAAGTGTAAAATGGAGATGGCGGGAGTCGAACCCGCGTCCAAGCATATTGCCACTCAAACATCTACGTTCATAGTTATACTATTTAAATTTCACCAGCCGTAGCGCCGTATAACAGGGCTAACACGTCTGACTAACCTGATTAGTCTCTTTTAACTTCTCCAGGTGGAAGAAGTCAACGTAAGTCCACTTAATTTAGGACCCAGATCTAGCACATGGACGATACTAGGAGGATCTACGTTAAAGCGCTATTAAGCAGCTAAAGCGTAAGTATTACTATTATTTTTTGCAGTTATAATTTAACTGAGCGTTTTAACGAAGACGCAAACTTCGAAACGCAATCCAAGCTCAACCTATACCTGTCGAATCCTGAACATCCCCATAACAACTATAAAGATACCATATTTATCCAATAAAATAAAGACGAAAGCCACTGACGTATTCTTTGACATTAAAATAACATTATCTTATTGTAGAGTCAGTTATCAGAAAAGGGGTTCTTAAAATGAAAATTGGCATTATTGGTGCAACTGGGAAACAAGGTCACACGACATTAAAAGAAGCATTATCTCGCGGACTAGACGTAACCGCCATTATTAGAAATAAGCGGAAATTAACGGAAGAGGTTCCCTTTATAGAAAAGGATCTTTTTGATCTCACCGCTACTGATTTGGCGCCCTTCGATGTCATTGTAGATGCTTTCAATGCACCTCTTGGCCAAGAAACCTTACATCAAACATCTCTAGATCACTTAATCACTATTTTAGCTAATACGGAAAATAAACTAATTGTTGTCGGTGGTGCCAGTAGCTTATTTATTGATTCCAAAAAAACAATGGTATTAGGAGATACACCAGGATTCCCTGAATCTGCCAAACCAACAGCTAAAAGTATGCGAAATGCCCTGGCTGATCTTCGAAAGGTTACAAATTTTGATTGGACTTACCTTTCACCCGCCGCATTTTTCAATCCTAACGGTCATAAAACTGGCCATTATCAAATAGCCGGAGATGTATTAACTAAAAATGAAAAAGGTGAAAGTGAAATAAGTTATGCGGACTATGCCATCGCTTTAGTAGATGAAATTGAGGCAAACTCACATCATCAAGAACGTTTTAGCGTCGTTTCTAAATAAATTCAATTATCAGCCACTTTTAGGAAAAAAGTGGCTTTTTTGTGCAAAAAGATTAACGGTAACTACCACTTATCTTTAATTAATATTTACCCGCTAAAACATCGTCAATTAAATCTAAAACACTATCATCTTGATTTGATCCAATTCGGTGATCTGCCATTTTGGCAGCAGTCTCAGAAGCTTTAGCCATTGCAAAGCTAAGCGGCGTGTATTCCAACATCTCTGCATCATTATCATTATCTCCAACAGTTAATACTTCGCCATCTTGTATATGCCAAAGTTCTTGTAAGGCGTTCAATCCATTTCTTTTAGTGGCTTCTTTAACATTAATATCAATAAATCCAAAACCTGAAACTTTCGCAACTAGGGAATCATCAACGTTTTCTTTCAACTCAACTGCAAATTTTTTATATTCATCAAGTGGTCCATTAATTGTGACTTTAGAGATGATTTTATCAATCTTACTCAAATTAGGAACTTTAATAATATTAGGATAGTATAAATTAGCCATTTCAACAAATTTATCAGACTCACGTGCATCGATGTAGCCGCTCTGATCCGTTGACGCCAAAATACCATAACTAGGTGATATCTTTTGGATATACGAAATTGTTTCTTCATACACGATTGGATCAATATTAAATGATCTAATATGATCTTCCCCGTCATAAATGACTGCACCATTATCTGAAACATATCCAATATCTCCAGAAATACGCTTAAAAATATCTTTAATTTTCATGACTTGGTTGCCACTTGCAACTACAAAATGGATACCTTTATTTTTCATTGCAACCATTTGACGATTAAATCTAATTTCATCAAACGTTTTATCATCCCTCAAAAAAGTACCATCTAAATCAACCGCGATTATTTTAACTGTCAAAATATATTCCTCCACTTATGCTTTGATATATCCAGTATACCGCATTGGTAAGCGGATACAAAGAACTAAAAAAAGCAGTGCCTTTTTCAAAGAGCACTACCCTCAAAATTTTTGATCCAAAATATCATCAATCGTATCTAAAACGCTATCGTCTTGATTCAACCCAATTATATGGTTAGCCGATTGTTTTGCGAGTCGCGAACCAGTTGCCATTGAAAAACTGTTTGGCGTAAAGGCCAACATTTCTTGATCATTATCATTATCTCCAAACGTTGCGACCTCTTCATCCAAAATATGCCAACGATTTTGAAGTAAATTAAGTCCATTTTTCTTTGTAGCATCTACAGAATTAATATCAATATAGCCAAATCCCGATGCCTTTGCTTGTAGCTTGTGACTCATTTCGGCATTTAATTGCGCCGATATTTTTTCATAGATTGATACTGGAAAATGACCCGTTAGCATTGAAATATCATGAGTAAGCACTGCTAGGCTTTCAACTCCAGTTACCTTCGGATAGTAGTCGGTTAAATCCTGAATAAATTCAACCGGTTCACTTTTTTCATAAAATCCACCTTGGTTATTAACCGCTAATAAACCAGTCTCGGAAAATGTTTCTTTTAGATAGTTAACCGTTTCTCGATAAAGTTTGTTATCAAACAGATATTCTTTCAACAACTCTTTCGCATCTTGAACAACCGCTCCATTTTCAGCAACATAGCCTATCTTATCTTTAAATTCTTTAAAATACTCAGCGATTGCCAAAGTTGGATTGCCACTTGCAACTACAAAATGAATATCTTGTTCTTGCATTCGTTCAAATTGATGTGCAAACCTTTCTTTGTCATAAGATTTATCATCCCTTAAAAAGGTTCCGTCTAAATCCACCGCAATTAATTTAATCGTCATCTCTGCCACCTCTGACGTTATTATACATGATTTCTAAACATAACTATATTTTTCAAATGGTGTATCAAACCAATCGTAACGCATAATGATTCGCATCACGCGATTGACCGGAATCCATAATCCTGATCGAACGATGTCTTTCATCGTTTCCAAAAATAAATTGTCCCCTTGCGTACTCACAGGTTGTTTAATTTTTATAATTTCTGAGTCTTCAGTTTTTACGGTAATGACATTGTCGTTTAACGCAATGACTTGTGCTGAAACGATATTATCACTTGCTGTTACGTTATCTGGTGTATTTTTCATATTGTTAAACTTCCTTTCTGGTATAAAGTCATCCTACCCCGTTTTTATGACTTATCTATGAAGATATTAGTAATAAACCATTAAAAAAAGCTTAACCAGTCTGATAACTGGCTAAGCTTTTTATTAATAAACGATAACAGGTTCATTTTGTGAGACATTTTCAAATAAGGTTACCATTGCTTCCGGTTTTGTATTCACACAACCACCAGATCCATCTTTAAGGTATGCAGATTTACTCCAGTTTGTTCTCCAACCAGCATCATGGAATCCAATCCCACTGTTTGTGAACTGAGCCCAATAATCAACTTTTACGGAATAATTTGCTTTCCCAACTTCACTACCTTTAAGTATTGATGGTGTCTGTTTATACATGATATACCAAACACCTTTAGTCGTGTCTTCACCGGTACTTTGTTTACCCGTAACAACATCTGTCGTCAAGACCACTTTACCATCTTTATGAATCCAAGCTTTTTGTTGCGCAATTGAAACTTCAGCATACGTATCGCCAATACCCTGATTTGTAGTTGTTGTATAACCAGTTCCATAAGTATTATAGCCAACACCATACTTGTCGTTCGTTGCATCAATTGTTGCGGTTCCATTTTTCAATGCCGTTAAAATATGCGTCACAGAGTCATTAGTTCCAAGCGCCCAACCGTATGATTGACCACTAACCGAGACAGTTTCACCAGTCGCAGTTTTAAAATCATATTTTTTATTTAAAGTTGCTTGCTTCTTATTAATCTCGTCTACTTTCTCAGAAATACCGCTTGTATCAATGACATACTCACCATCTTTGACGGTCACTTTTTTAAGAATTTCTGATCCTTTTAACGTATAATCTGTTGACTGAACCTTGTAAACAGTTTGGCTGGCCGCAATCGTATCTAGTTTTTTAGTATCTGCCTTTATCACGTTACTATCAGCTGATAAAGGTTGAAGCTCAGTTTCTTTTAGCGTCGTAACACTGTTATAACTAGCTTTATCATAGGCAGCTAAAATTGCTTTAACATCATACTGATTTCCCTTCTTAGCAGGAATAACAGAGACCTTACCATCTTGCAAGACAGAGCTCGCATCAACAGCAACCGTTCTTGTTTTATTTAATTCGGTTAATCGCGTTTTCAGCTCAGATTTCAGTTGTTTTCTAATTGTCGTGTCCAATTCTTGTGGCACAATCGCATAGTTTTTCTTAACATCTGAAGGAAGAATCGTACGTTGCTTCTTCATTAACGCCTTAATTGCTTCTGTATCTTTATCGGTAAATCCAGTAGTCGTATCTTTTGCGTCAACTATCTTCGTGCTACCAACATAAATTACATTTTTTGATGTTTCATTTTTTAATTTACTGATAACTTTATCGACGCTTAATCCACTCACATCCGTATTGTTAATTTTGATTCCCTTGTTAAAATGCGTGCTCTGATTGTAACTTGCGCCGCCAAGAATTCCCAAAACTAAAATACTACCAATACTAATACCAATTTTTAGTGACTTTTTCATGGTCTTTCACCTCATATATAAATTCATAAGTATCTTCCCAACAAAAATATCATACCGCACTCTGAATGTTGAATCAATTCTGTTGTCTTTTAGATTATACTCCTTATAACTTTTAAAATCTGTTAAATAACATTTGACAATAATCTGAGATTTATCTATACTACATTTATCAACTAACTCAGAAGGGAAATCAAAGCCTATGACTCATTTACAAGTAAAACTTAATAATCGTTGGCAAAGCCGGTTATTCAGATTGTAGTCTGTTCTTACAGATGCAGTCTGTCTATTCAGATTGTATCTGTATACCGGTTTGATTTCTATTAATCAAAACCCTCTGTATGGATATCAGTACATTCATACGGGGGATTTTGTCTTTTTAAGACAGTCCTCGAATCTGAGGACTGTCTTTTTTTACCAAAAAATAAAGGAGCACATTTAAAATGAAACGATTAATTGGAACTATTATTGCGTTATTTCTATTCTTAGTGATTGCCTTTTTCTCAGCGCTTCAACCGGTATCATCAACTTCAAAAAAGGTTCCAACCGTAGGGATTCTTCAACTAACCACTCATCCCGCACTAGATGCAATCCATAAGGGCATTATTGCCGGATTAAAAACGGGTGGCTATATACCCGGCAAAACAGTTCACATTGATTTCCAAAACGCGGAGGCCGATCAAAGTAATTTAAAATCTATGAGTGATAAATTCAACAACGAGAATGTTAATCTCATGATTGGTATCGCAACACCTTCTGCACAGTCTTTGGCAAATGTTACGAAAAAAACACCTATTATTTTGGGTGCCGTGACCGATCCTAAAGGCGCCGGTTTAGTCAGCAATAATCAAAAACCCGGTAATAACATCACCGGCGTTTCTGATCAAGCCCCAATTGATGCCCAACTGGCATTAATGAAACAATTAATGCCAGACATGAAAACGGTCGGTATTCTTTATACGTCGAGTGATGATTCGGCAACAAAACAGTATCAGCAATTCAAGACTGCAGCCCTTAACTCAGGTTTAAAAGTGAAATCCGCAACCATCACGTCTACAAACGACGTTGATCAAGTGTCACAAACACTTGTATCGTCAGTTGATGCAGTCTACGTTCCGACGGATAATACTGTTGCATCAAGTATGCAAACACTCGTTAAGAACGCAACGCAAGCTAAAATTCCCGTTTTCCCTGCCGTGGACACGATGGTTAAAAATGGTGGGCTCGCTACAATTAGTATTAATCAGTACGACCTGGGCGTTGCTACAGGAAAAATGGCAGCAGATGTTCTTTCGGGTAAAAGTACCCCCGCAACGACGCCAATTAATTTTGTAAAAAAAGGTGATCTGGTTATTAATTTGAAAACAGCAAAAGCATTGAATATTACAATCCCACAAAAATTAATTGATCAAGCTAAAAGTAAAGGAGAATTAATCAAATGACAATTATTGTATCTGCTATTGGACAGGGTCTCCTCTGGGGTGTTTTAGGACTTGGCCTTTTCCTTTCATTTAGAATTTTAGATTTTCCTGATATGACTGTAGAAGGAACATTCCCAATGGGCGCTAGCGTCACAGTTATTTGTTTGGTTCATGGTATCAACCCCCTCTTAGCAACACTATTTGCATTTTTGGCAGGCACACTAGCCGGACTCGCAACTGGTTTGCTTTATACAAAAGGTAAAATACCTATTTTGTTAGCCGGAATTCTTGTTATGACAAGTTTATATTCTATTAACTTAAGAATATTAACAAAAGCAAATGTTAGTTTAATTGGTAAAGACACCATTTTTTCATCCCACTTTTTAGCTAGCTTACCCGCATCATTTGATTCCGTTGTGTTAGGCGTCATCCTAGTTGTTGTTAGCATTTGCCTGTTAGCTTTCTTTTTAAACACCGAATTGGGTCAAGCATTCATCGCAACAGGTGATAATGAAAAAATGGCTCGTTCACTCGGTATTCAAACTGATCGCATGAAAATACTAGGCCTAATGGTTTCAAATGGTTTCATTGGTCTGGCCGGTGGCTTAATCGCACAAAATAATGGGTATGCGGATATTAGTATGGGAATAGGGACCATTGTTATTGGCCTTGCTGCAATTATTATCGGTGAAGTTGTTTTCGGAAACCTATCGTTAACGGCTCGTTTGATTGCTGTTGTCATTGGTAGTATATTCTACCGATTTGTTATCTTAATTGTCTTATCATTAGGTTTTAACGCCAACGACCTAAAATTAATTTCTGCAATTATCTTAGCGTTCTGCTTAATGTTGCCCACACTCAGAAAATCGCTACGACTTAATACATTATTTGAAGGAGGACGTACAAAATGACAGAGCCCGTTTTCACACTTTCAGATATTGTCACAACAGTTAACACTGGTACTTCTGAAGAACAACAAATTCTGAAAAATTTAAATCTTACAAGTAATAAAGGCGACTTTATTACTGTTATCGGTACAAACGGTGCCGGTAAATCAACTCTTTTCAATACTATTGCCGGTAATATTAAACCCGCAAGTGGCCAGATTCTGTTAGGAACTAAAAATATTACATCTGAAAACGATATTAAACGCACAAATTATATTAGCCGTGTTTTTCAAGATCCTAAGATGGGAACGGCTCCTAGAATGACCGTCGCTGAAAATCTCTTATTGGCTTTAAATAGAGGCCGTCGTCGTAAATTCAAACCCCGTCATTTAAAACAACAAATGACAAAATTTCAAGAATTAACTAAACAAATACCAAACGGGTTGTCAGAACATTTGAACACCCCCGCTGGTAATTTATCAGGCGGACAACGCCAAACATTAAGTTTCTTAATGGCTACCTTAGTCCAACCTGACTTACTCTTATTAGATGAACATACGGCAGCCCTTGACCCTAAAACCAGTCAAGAGTTATTAAAACTAACTGCCAAAATTGTTGAACAAGAACAATTATCGTGCCTCATGATTACACATCATTTAGAAGATGCACTATCATATGGCAATCGAACTATCGTTTTAAACGATGGTCAAATCCAATCAGACTTGTCGGGCGAGGCACGCGCCAACCTATCTACGACTGATTTATTAACTTATTTTAATGATTTAGAATAGAAAAAGTGTCACAACTGCGATAGTTGTGACACTTTTTTTCTATGATTGTATGTTTGCTTTCTTCGTTGCAAGTACAACAACTGCCAAAGCAAGTAAAATTAATAATGTCGAACCGATAAATAAGCCATTGTATGATAGGCGTTCGATTACGATACCACCCACTAATGGTCCTAAAGCTTTACCGATAGATGCGGCAATATTAATTGTCCCCTGTGCCTTACCTTCTTGACCGGGTTCAGCTAGCTCATTGATCCAAGCCGGAATAGCCGGAAAGGCAACCATCTCACCTAATGTCAACAAGACCATTGAGAAGACAAAATGAGAGAAATCTTTCGCAAAAATAAGCGTTGTGAATGATAATGCGAATAATCCAATACCCATAATAATTTGTCTAAATAATGACTTCGCAATTGTCCGCGTCACAAGTGATACTAATGGTTGTCCAAAAACAATCAGTCCAGCGTTAATTGTCCATAATAAACTATATTGACTTAACGGAATATCTAACTTGTCCATATAAATTGATAAATTACTTTGCCATTGTTCATAACTTAACCAGATTACAAGGAATGTTATCCACATAGCGCCAATAATCCAAACCTTCGGATTAACGCCATTTGCTTTTTCTGATTTAGTTGGTTTAACCTTCTTACGTTTAGGGTCAACTCGGTAAGCAAAAATAGCAATAATTAAAAATATTGAGTATAAAATTAAGGCCGAAACAAAGACCATTGTAATACTAACTTCTATTATGTAGCCAACAAGTAGTGTTCCAATAACGATACCTAAATTCAATGCTAAGTAAAATAGATTAAAAACATATCGACTATCTTTTCTTCTGATAGTTGCCGCAAACGAATTCAAAACGGTCGCCACGACCCCATTGCCTAATCCTAAAATGACTAACAAAATTGGATACGCTGGCCATCCATGCATGAAGACTAATCCTAAAATAGATAACCAAGCGATAACAATTCCCACTAAAGTGGCATAGTAAGGTCGCCATTTATCGAACAAGTACCCACCCGCATAGTTTCCAATAATTGTCGCAACTGAGTTGATCAATAATACAATTCCAGAAAATGTTAAACTTTTACCCAAGTAATTATGCATGTAAATTGTTGTTAACGGCCAAACGAAACTTGAGCCCGCACTACTGATTACTGAACCAATTAATAGCCATGTTAATTTAATTTCTTTTGTCATTTTGTCCGAAAGCCCCCTTTTTAAGGTTACTTAATGTTTAATTCTTTTAAATACCTTTTATTTTTGTCACGATCAAATTCGTTTTCGGATTGTGCAATAATTACTGCTGCTAATGAGTTACCAACAACGTTGACGGTTGTACGACCCATATCTATGATTCTATCAACTCCGGCGATAAAAGCCAACCCTGAAGCCGGAACGCCAATAGTTGCAATCGTAGCCAGTAAGACGACGAATGACGCGCCAGGTACACCGGCCATCCCTTTTGATGTAATCATTAGGACAACTAGTAATGTAATTTGTTGACCAATTGAGAGATGAATATGGTAAGCCTGTGCTAAAAATAATGCCGCAATTGATTGATAAATAGCCGATCCATCAAGGTTGAATGTATATCCTGTTGGAATCACAAAGGAAACAATCCCTTTTTTAACACCAAAGTTTTCCATTTTCTCCATAATTTTAGGTAAGGCCGCCTCGGAACTTGCCGTTGAAAAAGCCAGTATCATTTCATCCTTAATTACTTTCAATAATACAATCAAATCAATTTTAAATAATTTAGCAACAAGCCCCATTACTACAATAACAAAAAAGATCATTGTTAGATAGGTCACTAGGATAAAAAATCCTAATGGCTTCAACGCTGCGACACCCAACTGGGCTATTGTAACACCGATTAAGGCAAAAACACCAATTGGCGCTAACTTCATTACCCAATTTGTTACTTTAAACATAACTTCAGATACGGCCGTAAAGAAATCAATAATCGGCTTGCCTTTTTCACCCAGCGTAGCCGTTCCAAGTCCGAATAAAACTGAGAAGAAAATGATTGGTAACATATCCCCTTCAACAAGTGACTTAAAAATATTAGTTGGAACAACGTTCATTAAAATGGTACTCAATCCGGTGGAGGTTGATTTTTCAGTCGTCACATATTGACTGATATCCACCTTACTCAAGGCCGTAATATCGATAAATTGACCTGGTTTTGTTAAGTTACCCACAATTAATCCTAATGCAATTGCAATCGTGGTCATAATTTCAAAGTAAATTAATGTTTTCCCACCGATTCTACCTAACTTGTGGATATCTCCCATATTGGCGATTCCGACAACCAGACACGAAACAACAATCGGTAATACGATCATTTTAATCATATTGATAAAGATGGTCCCAAGTGGTTGAAGCGAATTAATAATAAGTTTATTTTGGTAACCAAGAGCCCCAATAATAACACCTAAAATTAATCCAATTAGTATTTGCCAACCAAGACTTACTCGGTACGCTTTGTAATATTTCAATTTAACCATCCTCACTATATTTTAATTTACTAATCATAATCTTATCACAAATACGAACTTTTTTGTCATTTTTATAAAAAAAAAGAGCAAAAAACTAAATTATTAGTTTTTCCCCCTTTTATTATTCTGTTTTTAAAGATATTTATCTAATCACGCTAACAGAACATTGTGCATTTTGTGCCATGTAGCTTGCCTGTGATCCAATGAACATCTTTTTAGAGCCGCTTGGTTTATTTGTTTTTGACCCACAAATTAAGATATCTGGTTTAAATTCTGGAATAATATGTTCTACAATTTCAGAACCAGGTCTACCAGCGGAAACAATTGCTTCAACATGTTCAACCCCAAAATCACGTGCTTTATCTACGTAACGTTCAATACTTTCTTCAAGTGATTGCCTTTTTTTCTTAATAACGTCTGGCGTCATAGAATCAAAAATATTCATATCACTAGTCTCCAAAATAGAAACGATCCCTAATGGAATTTGCTGTAGTTTGGCCAACGCTACCGCATAATTAAAAGCTAAGATAGACGATGCTGAATCGTCCTCATCTATGGCAACTAAAACGCGTTTGAATGTCACCGGTGTTATCTCAAAATCTAATTTTTCTAATCTATTATTCATATCGTCACTCCTTACTTGTTATCTTGTCAATCTCACGAGCTACTTGCGCCAATTACTAGGGCTCCAAAGTTGTCCCTCCATTGAACCATGCAAACTTTCAATCTCAACTGCTTGATCTTTTAACAGCGTAATCGTTGCCTCAATTAGTAATTTATTTTCTTTTGTTTCAATTTTTTTCAATTCGGTAATTGTCCATTCAACATTTCCATCCATTTTAATCACTCCTTTAGCTACCACAAACGTACCATAAATAGGTTAATAATTTGACTTTAATGCCCAATGTTCTTTAACGCAATGACAACCTTTTCTAATTGTTCATCGCTAGCAGCGAAGCTTACTCTAAAGTACCCCTCACCGAATTCGGTAAACGCGCTACCTGGAATAACGGCCACTTTTTCTTGTATCGCAAGTTTCCGACAAAATTCTACGGACGTTACCTTTAACTTCTCAGGTACTTGGACGAACAGATAAAATGTTCCGTCCGGCTTAATTAAATTATAACCTATTTTTTTTAACAATGTAACCAGTCTGTCACGTCTTGTCTGATAAATATCTCTCATTGAAACACTATCTTGCTTACCATTTGTGACTGCTTCAAGCGCAGCTACCTGAGATAATGTCGCCGCAGTTGTCACATGATATTGATGAACTTTTTTCATGGCGGTAATTAATCGTTCTTCTGCCAATACAAACCCAATTCGCCAACCAGTCATAGCGTGTGATTTAGACAATCCCATTATTAAAATAGTCCCTTCAGGATATAAGCTAGCCATCGAAATATGAGGTTGATCGTAAGTTAATTCACAATAGATTTCATCACTCATTACCCAAATACCGTTCATTTTCAGAATATCTTTAATGGCAGATAACTCTGCACAGTCGTACGATATTCCAGTGGGATTGGTTGGATAATTAAAAATAAAACCTACGATCGATTTATCCTTATTTTGACCTAACGTTTCTTCAATGAGCGCTGCCGTGACTCTAAAATTTGTTGCACGAGTGTCCATAAATATAGGCTTAACGCCTTGCAATGCCATTAACGGAAGATATGCCGGATAACACGGAACTGGTATCAGAACATAGTCTCCGGGTGCCGTTATCGTTTTAAGCGCCGTTGCAATTGCTTCGGTTGCGCCTACGGTTACCAAAACGTTAGACGCCCTATAATTTAGTTCAAATTTTTCGTTATAGTACTCAGCGGTAGCTCGTCGTAATTCTGGATTACCCGCAGAGGCCTCATAATGCGTTTTACCCTGGTCAAGCGCTCTTTTTGTCGCATCCATAATATGCTGTGGCGTGACAAAATTAGGCTCACCCAAGGTTAGTTTGCTAACACCATCTATTTTTGAAACCCATTCATCAAATTGACGAATGCCTGATAATTCTATCTGATCAACCGCCGCATTAATTTTGATCATTAAGACACCTTCTCCGAGTTAGAATAAGCCTTAATTATACACCAAAAAAAATAACGATTTATAAAATTGATTATAAATCGTTATTTTAGTTTATCTAAACATTGTTTTTGTTGCTTTAGCCAAAACTTTTGGCATTTTTTCATAATGATGCATTGGTGTCAATTGTGTATCTGAAATCCCTAAGAACTTATACACAGCAACTTGTGCACAACGGAATGAATATTGTTCTGTAAAGACCATGTCAAATGGCATTTCCGCAAATTGACTGATAAATGCTAAGTTTTTTGAATGTTCAGGTACAACATCCGGACGATCACCAATTGCACGACGATTAAATAATGAACTTGCGTAAGGCATGTAGACAGGGATAACGTTAACCACGCTGTCCATAATCTCATCAGTATGGCGACTAATGTTATCCGTTGCCGTATCCGTCTGAGCAAGATGTCCTAGTAATTCTTCGAGCATCTCACGACCCGTCATTTCAATAAATGGTTTCTGAACGAAATCACCTTTACGACGTGGGTACAGGCAGTAGCCCCAGAAAACAGTTTCATTTTCTTTTTGTGCATGGAAATGTGGTTGATGATGAACGACGATTGACAACAAATTATTACTATCAACCCAGGTATTTAATGCGTTACCTGGTTCTTGTTGCGTAATTCGTGCGATTTCATTAACTGCAAAATGGTTATCAGTCGTAACTGTGAAACTCATCCATTCACTTTGTTGACGATCGTTAAAGAATTTATCCGGTTTACCTAAACTGTAGAAATGTTCAGTTGCTTGTTTCCAAAGTTTGGCACTAGGCGCATATTCCATATTTTCAACAATTGGTGTATCAATGTCGCCCATTGAAGAGCTATCCGTAATTGAGCCGTTTGTATCAAAGACTAAATCACCATCGTTAATAACGATTTCACCAATTTGGTTGTCATTGTCAACTTCTTCGTATTCAAGACCGGTAACGACAATATCGTCACGTAAGGCCGTATCTTTAAATTTAAATTCAGTTATCTTACGATTATCCACAAATGTTACACCACGATCTGAAAGATATTTGCGCATTGGTAAAATAATACTTTCATATTGGTTGTATGGTGTTCTCGTAACACCTTCCAACGTATTAATTCGGCTAAATTCTAAAATCATTCGGTTCATGTATCGGCGTAATTCCATTGCTGAACTTTCCTTTTTAAATGCGAAAGTTGTTTGCCACATGTACCAGAAGTTCGTCGTAAACATATGTGGGCTATTTTCAAACCATTTTTCAATACTAATATCATTAATTTCTGATTCCTTTGATTCTGGCATCATCATTAATTTTGTTAACAACATACGATCACGGGTGTTAAATTGCATATGGCGGTAATCATTCTTACCACCTTTATTTCGAATACCATCCATTTTATCAATCAAACGTGCAATATCATGCGTTGGATGTGCATGGTCAAAATCTAATATTTCTTCTGTTACTGTTTTATCAGGATGATCCAGGGATGGTACTTCCCGAAGAACATCCCAAAGATTTTCGTATGTTTCCTCATTCAGCATACGGCCGCCTTTTGCTAAGAACCCTTTTTGGTTACTTAGACTTTGATTTCCATACTCAGAAATGTAATCTTCAACTGCGGCACCATCATTAGCACCATGCTTTTCTAGTCCAAACATCGTAATTTGGTCACCGTGCCAACCACCATCACGAATTAAATAAATACCTGCTGCTAAATTACCAACACCGGTTCCAATCATATATGCTTTTTGAGCCATAACTTTAGTCCTCCTTTAATTTTTCGCCCTCGCGGATCATTTTAATGAGGTGTTCTAATCGATTTAACGTCTTATCAGGTGTTAAAAAATAAAATCGTTTTAATCCGGTTTGTTTAAAATCAATTAACCCCACATCTTTTAACACTTTTAAATGGTGTGAGACTGCTGGTTGCGACAAAGACATACGATCTACTAGTTCAGATACTGTTAGTTCCCGTTGATACCTTGATCCTAGCAAAATGATTAATCGTTGCCTTTTTTCATCAGCCAAGGCATTTAGTATGTCCAAATTTGAAATAAATTCCTGTAATGCTTCAGATTGCCTTGGTTCTAGCTCTTCAGCTTCCATTCCCAACCATCTCCTTATATCTATCTTCATGGATATAATAACACCATATACAAAATATAGCAACCGCTTTCAGTAAACGCTTTAAATAACTACTTTACCGTTACCAGTGACCTTATTTTTAATTATCCCCACAAAAAAAGGCTTTCTACGTTAATAGAAAACCCGCTTACTTCACTCAACACTGCTTACATCTGATCCATCGTTTCATTTAACAATTCGTCAACTTTATTATTACCTTCGTTATCCGCATGCCCCTTCGTCCATTCAAAATCAACATGTGTCAGAGCCGGTAGTAATTCGGCTACTTGTTGCCAAAGTTCAACGTTAAGTACAGTTTGACCATCCGCCTTTTTCCAACCTCGACGTTGCCATCCGGCCAACCATTTTTTTTCAATGGCATTCAAAACATATTTAGAATCTAAAATAAACACAATATGCTCTTCTCGTAATCCTAAATCAATTAATTTTTTTATAGCCTGTAAAAATGCCGTGATTTCCATATAATTATTGGTTTTACCTTTTTCACCATCCGTACCGGAAAATGTCTCACCTGGCGTCTTGATGTAAAAGGCCCAAGCAGCCGTGTCTTCATTTAAGACATGTCCACCTTTTACATTACCATGATTTCTTGATCCACCATCAGTCCAGACTTGAATTGAATCAGGCGTTAAAACGACCGAATTGCGCGTTGTTTTACTACTTTTTTTACCACTAACGGACGTTGGCTTTGGTGCACCATCATCCATCCAATTCTGTGCCTCATCCCTAGTTTCAAACCCTTTGTAACGCGCACCATCAAATCCATTAACTAATTTAGCCACATCAGGCCATTTTGTAAAAATACCTGTTTTACGTCCTTTGTATACTGCGTAGAAATTTTTTGCCATCTTAATCACTCCGTTAGTCAGTTTTATTGATTCTTTTATTGTATGCTAAAATCCTACATAAATATATTTAAATAAAAGATTCTTTTAACAAAATACGCAAAAAAACCACCGTTACGATCAACGGTGGCCATCATTTATTTAACTAAATTATGCTTTTTTTGCTGCAGCTGCTGCGTCGTTAGCTTTGCTTTCTTTTAAGAAAGTAGCAAGTTCTTGTTGTTTACGACGACGGTTCTTTTTGTTTGGAGTGTTAACTGGACGACGATCGTTACCGACACCTGTATGGTTGTTTGATGACATTTCGCAATCCCCCTTTCTGACAATCTCTTAATTTTAAACTGTATTCAGAAATAATTCAAGTTAATCATTAATTTCTTACAATGGACTCAAAAAGTTAAGTTCATAAATAAAAAAAGATAATCGGCAGTAAGTCGATCATCCTCTATGAATACTGCTCAGGTAGGGATCGAACCTACGACATCTTGATTAACAGTCAAGCGTTCTACCGCTGAACTACTGAGCAATCATTTCATTTCTGTCTATACTATTTTATACCATAGATTAACCCATTTTGTAAAGAGGTTTTTGGCATTCCTTACTCAATATGATTGTCCATCAATATGGCATCCAAGTCGTTCTGCGCTTCTTCAGTTCTGTGCCACTCTTGATATTCCGTAAATGCTTCAATTGGCATTTCAAAATTTTCATTAATATACTTTTCATAATTGATAACATGCGATGATCTAGGAATATTTAATTGTAAAATACGGACTTCCTTCAGAAAACCTCTTTGAACCGCAAGTTCTGCCCGACCATTTTGAACCATGTTCGATAATTCAAAATATTTAGAGTCATCATTTCTTGTAATTTCTTCGATTAACGATAAAACTTCATGACTTTTCATGTTAAATCCAACTTTCTACATTTATTCGCTTAACTTAAGTATAAACACATTCGTTCATAAGTACAATAAGCACAAAAAAAGCCACTACATCGCAATAGTGGCCAGCATAAGAGAGAAAGAGAATTGATAAAGGTAATTCATATACCTTACAAGACTAAGATAACATTTAATGTAAGCGTTGTCAATAACTTTCTAATTCCTTTTAACAATTAAGTAAAACGGTTCAAGATTACCCAAATGTCAGTACAAAAAAACGTTAACGCATTATCACCCGTTAACGTTTCATTTATTTACTTGTTTGTTTTAGCCGGATGGATGAGACTCGTTGGATGTTCAATAATATGCGTAATTGAATGTCCCGATACATTAGCTAAACTAAAGAAAACAACTGCCAGTAATACGACCACCGTTAATACTTTACTTGGTTTAGACATTTTTTCGTTTAAAACGGAACCGTAGAAATCCTTTTTGACTCTGTCAGTGATAACTTGCTTTGAAACGTCAGAATTCGCTTCTTCAGCACTTTGTTTATCAACTTGGCTGACAAGGTAGTCATCGATACTAAAGGCTTTTTGGGCCTCTTTTTGTTCTAACTGATAGGCCGTTTTTTCTTTCTTTGATAAACCTTTAAACCAATCGATGTACGCTTTATATTTATCCACAACGTCTTTAGTTGGGCCAACTTGTTTTAAATCGCCATATTGGATCCATGCAACACGGTCACATAACATTTCAATTTGTTTTAAAGAATGACTAACAAAAATAATTGTTTTCCCTTGATCCTTAAATTCATTAATTTTGTCGACACATTTTTGATAGAAAGTATCATCGCCGACCGATAAAGCTTCATCAATAATTAAGATATCAGGATCAATATGCACGGCAATGGCAAAACCTAAACGAGATTTCATCCCACTCGAATAACTTTTAACGGGTTGATAAACAAAATCACCTAAATCAGCAAAGTTAATAATATCTTCTAAAATATCATCAATTTGTTTGTTCGTTAAGCCTTGCATTAATCCTTTTAAACGAATATTTTCTAGTCCAGTTAACTGCCCTCTTAAACCGGCACCAATCGCGATAATTGATGTTTCACCGCGGACGTCCACAATACCTGTCGTTTGCGGAATAATACCTGAGATAATATTCGACAATGTTGATTTACCTGAACCATTAACACCAATTAGGCCAAGCGTTTCGCCGCTCATCACATCCATTGAAATTCCTTTTAATGACCAAAAATGAGGTACGGTCGTATTTTTAAAAGAAAAGAATGATTTAATATGTTCAGACTTTGTTTTAAATAAGTCATATTCTTTTGTAACATTTTTTACTCTAATTTTATAATCGACCATTTTTTCAACTTCCTAAAAACGTATTTTCTTACAATTGTCATTATGTTACTAGACTTACTATCAACCGTCAAGCAAGCACGAAACACAAATAGAACTAATCCATTTATTTTAACGCTTTAAACGAATTAGTTCTACATATTAAGTGTAACTTTATTTATTTTTTAATAAACTTGCTGCTGCTTCATCAACAATGACCGTAACATCATCATGATTTTGTAAGAAACTTGCAGGAACATCTTCCGTAACAGGACCTTCGATCATTCCTTTAATTGCTTCTGCCTTACTTTCGCCAAAAGCTTCAAGTAAAATTTTCTTTGATTTCATGATTGAACCAATACCCATTGAATAAGCGTAGTTAGGAACATCTGCTTCATTTTCAAAGAAACGCGCATTAGATTTGATTGTTGATTCTGTTAAATGAACTTTATGTGTCAAACTGTCCCCAGCTGTACCAGGTTCGTTGAAGCCGATATGTCCATTTTTACCAATGCCCAAGATTTGTAAATCGATTGGGTTTTCTTCGATAATTTTGTCGTAACGTTTTGTTTCTTTTTCTGCGTCATCTTCAAGACCATTAGGTAAGTAAGATGTTTTAAATGGTTTTTTGCTAAAAAGATTTTCGTTCATAAAGTAACGGTAACTTTGTGAATCCTTTTCGCCTAAACCTACGTATTCATCCAAGTTAACTGATGTTGCGTCAGTAAAATCTAAGTCACTGGCTGTAATTGCGGCGTAGGTTGTAAGTGGTGTACTCCCCGTAGCAAGTCCGAAAACTTTAGCATTTGCGTCTTTAGCAGCTTTAAAAACTTCGTAGCCTTTTTGGCCACCTTCATTTTGATCTTTAACAATAATTAATTTCATTTCATTGTCCTCTTTTCAATTGTTTATCGTCCTAATTGGTATAGTCCAATAATACAATGTTTATTAAAAAAAAGCAATAGGTCTATACCAAATAAGCAAAAAAATAATGCCACCTCAATGAGGCAGCATTATTTCATTCAATTTTGTTATTCAACGGTCACACTTTTGGCTAAATTACGGGGTTTATCAACATCGTATCCACGATTTAAGCTTGTGTAATAAGCCAATAATTGTGCGGGCACAATACTGACTAATGGCGTTAATAAGTCAGAAACATCTGGTAAGACAATTTGATCACCCTCGTTTGCCAATGATTCCATTGAAATTGTAATTGTGTTTGCGCCACGAGCTAATACTTCTTGAACATTACCTCGTGTGTGGCTTGCGGTTGGTGCATCCGTAATAATTGCAACAACGGGTGTCCCTTCTTCAATTAAAGCAATCGTTCCATGCTTCAATTCACCGGACGCAAAACCTTCAGTTTGAACATATGAAACTTCTTTTAACTTTAGAGCAGCTTCAATTGAAACATCATAATCAATCCCGCGTCCAATATAAAATGCATTACGTGTTTCACTTAAAAACTCTTTAGCCAAGTCATTAATCAATTCTTTTTCATCAACCATAGCCTGCATGGCGTTCGCAACTGCCGTTAATTCATGATAGACATCATAATCAATCGCTTTTGTTTGTCCCGTTACAGTTCCTAACGCTTTTGCCAAGAGCGCTTCAACGGCAATTTGAGCCGTATAAGCTTTCGTTGAAGCAACCGCAATTTCTGGCCCCGCATGCAACAATAAAGTGTACGTTGCTTCACGAGAAAGTGTTGAATTAGCTGAATTTGTAATGGTCAAACTTGGGTACATCATTTCGTTAACCTTGACAAGAACTTGACGACTGTCAGCCGTCTCACCACTTTGTGACAAGAAAATAAAGAAAGGTTTTTCTGAAAGCAATGGCATGTGATAACCAAATTCTGAGGCAACATGTACTTCTGTTGGTACGTTAGCCAAACTTTCGAACAACTCTTTTCCAACTAATCCTGCATGGTAACTCGTTCCTGCGGCAACAATATAAAGGCGGTCAGCGGCTTTCATTGCGTTTAGAATATGATCGTCAATCTTGACCGTTTCTTCGTTCTCAACGTACTCACTCAGCAAACGACGCATAACGGCAGGTTGTTCATCAATTTCTTTTAACATATAGAATGGATAAGCACCTTTTTCTGAGTCGCTATCATCCATTTCAACATGGTATGAATCACGTGAAACTGCCTCACCATTTTTATTTTCAATTTCGATGGATCCTGGTTTAACGACAACCATTTCGCCATCCATTAATTCAATAAAATCATGCGTTTCTTTTAACATTGCCATCGCATCGCTGCAAACAACATTGAATCCATCCCCTACACCAATTAATAATGGACTTTTATTTTTAGCCACAAACAAGGTTTCTGGTTCTTCACGATCCATCATCAAGAAAGCATATGAAGAACCCTCAAGTAATAATAAAACTTTTTTGAAGGCTTGTTTAGCCGTTAAATTTTCTTCATTCGCGAAGTAACCAATTAACTGAACGACAACTTCTGTATCTGTTTCACTCACAAAGTTAACATCTTTTAAATATTGCGCTTTTAGTTCAGAAAAATTAGTTATCACACCGTTATGCACAAGATAGAAACGACCATCTTCAGAAACGTGAGGATGAGCGTTAAACTTACTTGGTACACCATGAGTTGCCCAACGTGTATGTCCAATTCCAGCAGTTCCATGAATGTTATCATCAATAGCTGATTTTAAGTTTGAGATTCGACCTGCTTCTTTCACGAGATAATCCTCACCCGTTTGGTTATCCACAAAAATACCTGCTGAATCGTAACCTCGGTATTCCAATTTCTCTAATCCATTAATTAAAATTTCAACAGTATTTGTTTTTCCTGTTACGCCAACAATTCCACACATAGTTTATATCATCCTTTTTAATTATATTTTAAGTCGTTTTTAAAATTGGTATAGATGTCTAATAAATAAGTAACCCCTATCAATATCTATTAATATACCTTTCTATAATTATGTTGTCAACAATTATTATATTGGTATACATAAAAATGTTCGAGTGTATAAAAAAAAAGTCACTCGAATTTTCATTCAAATGACTCTCTAATATCGTTTTAAACACCCATTTCGGTTTGAACAGTTTTCACAATTCGATCCACATAAGCTTTAACTTCCGTTTCTGTTGGAGCCTCTGCCATAACACGTAGTAAGTTTTCAGTTCCACTAGGTCTAACAAGAACACGACCGTCACCGGCCATTTCTGCTTCAACTTCTGTGATACTATCTTTAATTTTTTGATTATTCAATGCAGCTTGCTTATCCGTTACTTTTACGTTCACAAGTTCTTGTGGGTAGGTTTGTACCGCTGCAGCCAATTCAGATAATTTCTTACCCGTCTTTTTCATAACGTTTAGCAATTGAATAGCAGTTAACATCCCGTCACCAGTTGTATTGTAGTCTAAGAAAACAATATGTCCAGATTGTTCGCCACCAATATTGTAACCGTCAGCACGCATCTTCTCAACGACATAACGATCACCAACTTGCGTCTTAACTGATGTTAAGTTTGCGGCTTCAAGTGCTTTGTATAAGCCAATGTTACTCATAACTGTTGTTACAACCGTTTCTTTTTTCAAACGACCGCGTTCATTCATGTATAAACCACAAATGTACATGATTTTATCGCCATCAATAATATTACCTAATTCATCAACGGCAATACATCTATCGCCATCACCATCAAAAGCAATTCCAGCTTGGAGTTTCTTTTCGACAACTAACTCAGCCAAACCTTCTGGATGCGTTGACCCAACGCCTGCATTAATATTTAATCCATCAGGCGATGTTGCCATTGTTTCAAAATCTGCATTTAAATCTGCAAATAAACGTGAAACAAGACCACTTGTTGCACCGTTAGCAGAATCAATGCCAACGTGTAAGCCTTCTAAATCATCAGGAATTGTTTGTTCGAGGAATTGCGTATATTTTAAAACGCCTTCCGGGTAATCTGTCAACGTACCGAGGCCCTCACTATCGGGTCTTGGCAGCTCATCAGAATCTTTTTCTAAAAGAACTTCAATTTCTTCTTCTTGTTCATCTGATAATTTGTATCCATCCCCACCGAAAAATTTAATTCCGTTATCTTGAACGGGGTTATGTGATGCTGAAATCATAATACCAGCAACGGCATTTTGTGCACGCACAAGGTAAGCCACACCAGGTGTTGAAATAACGCCCAATGAGAGTACTTCAATCCCGACAGATAATAAGCCCGAAATTAAAGCTTGTTCTAACATTTGACCAGAAATACGTGTATCACGGGCTACAAGTACCCGAGGTCTATCGTTATTTTCAAGTTGTGCATGTTCTGAGAGAACATAACCACCTAGACGACCCAATTTAAATGCCAATTCAGGGCTTAATTCTTTGTTTGCAATACCTCTAACACCATCTGTACCAAAATATTTCATTAGTTTCTCCTCATTGATTACTTAGTTTAATGTATTCGTTGATTCACTCGTACTGTCAGAACTTGTCGCCGCTGATGAAGCAGAACTTTCACTACTCTCTGAACTCGAATCAGAGCTCGACGATGCCTGTTCAGATGTTGATTCACTATTCGTCGTCTCCGACGTTGCCGCTGTCCCACTAGAAACGTCAATCTTCACTTTAACAGATTTTGGTGATGCCGAGATTAAATTATTCTTATCCAGATCAATATCGAGCGTTTTCGTAACAGAATCTTTGATATTGTTTATTGGCACAACAACATCAATCTTGCTTAAGCTATCCAGCGTTGCTTTTGTTCCCGTAACGTTCACCTGCTTTGTATCACTAGAAAATTTATATATTTTCCCAGATACGCCTGATCCGCTCGAAACAAAATTTAACGATAATTTCTTGGTTGTCTTTGTACTCTCAACCGGAATTGTAACGCCAACCGTTTGCGGCGTAACAATAACATTTAGCGTTTTTCCATCCGCATCCAAGGCTTCAAGCAACACTTCCTGTGAGATTGTGGATTTTATTTGATTACTCTTCATATTAACTTGTGCGACAACTTCCGAAATTGCGTTCACATCATCTGATGCTCCCGATACAGAAACTGTATTATTATCCAGTACTGGCGTTCCACTCTTATACCCTTGGGCCAAGCGACGTTCATTAAACTTAACCTGTATAGGGAAAGTAGCTGTCTTACGTTTTTGTATCGTAACATCAATTGTAGCAGGATTAATTTTATAACTAATTTCTTTATTTAATCCCTCTGCCTGCAATTTAACCGTATGTTTACCAGGTTTCAATCCCTTTAAATCAGCATAAACGCTAAAATTTTGTGTGTTCACTGTGGTTGTAACCAAAGCACTTGGTCCATCCAGCGTTAGCTTTACATTTTTAGGATATCCGGTAATGAAATATTTATCATTGTCTGCTGAAATTTGCAGACCAGTGTTAATTGTTTTTGATGTATTCGCAACTAAACTCGTTTTCTTTTCATCAGAAAGATTATTCGTATTTGATAATTGATCATAGTTCACATAGACAAATAATAGAATTGCTAAAATTAAAGACGTTCCAATATAAAATGAACGACTATTAAAGAACTTATTTAGATTCATTTTTTACTCCCCCTGTGTCCGAAATTTTCAAAAAATTCCCAGAAAGGATTGTTCTTTTTATCATCATCTTTGATTAATTCAGTATTCAATAATTTAAGATAATCTTCTTGCGACAGATCACGAATCAGTTGATTGTTACGTGTAATTGTAACAGCGCCTGTTTCTTCTGACACAACGATTGTAATCGCATCTGTGACTTCACTTATTCCGACCGCGGCACGATGCCGAGTTCCCAATTCTTTCGGAATTAGGTTACTTTCAGATAGCGGTAAATATGCCGCCGCAACGGCAATTTTATTATCCTTAATGATCACAGCACCATCATGTAAAGGTGTATTAGGAATAAAAATGTTAATTAATAATTCCCCAGTAATTTCAGCGTTCAACGCAATACCAGTTTCGATATAATCTTCCAAACCGGTATTCATCTGAATCGTAATTAATGCACCAATTCGACGTTTCGACATATACTGAATGGCAGAATCTAACCCAGCAATCATATGTTTTTCGTCTTTATTTTTTTGTTTCCCTCTCGCAAAAAAGGACCCTCGACCAAGGTGTTCCAAACCACGCCTTATTTCCGGTTGGAAAATAACGACCATGGCGATAACACCCCAATTGATAACTTGATCCATAATCCAAGATACCGTTTGTAACCCAACAACTACACTAATTAGCTTAATCACAACAATAATAATGATTCCTCTAAAAAGTTGAACTGCTTTGGTTCCTCTTAAAAGTACCATGAGTTCATAAACAACAAACCAGACAACAATAATATCCAGTATGTTAACCATGTGTCCCCATGTTACAAGACCACCCCAGTTAATGGACATCACTCGGCCTCCTCTATTTTATTAACCGTTTTATTATACCACGTTGTCGAATTCGTTTCCTTACCCCCCTTAATTTTTCTATAATTTGTCAGATAATAATTTTATTTCAACGTATTTTTTGCTACACTTAGAACATTATAGAAAAGGAAGCCCATTTATGACAAATACGAACGTGAAAAACGGTATCAGATTATTCTTTTTAGCTTACTTAATTATGATTTATTTATTTATTTCGAGCCAGGAAATACAGTTTAGTTTTCTATTACTTAATACCTTTCTGGGCTATCTACCAATTGAGATAGCCTTTCATCTCAAAAAAAATCAGTCCAGTGGTTGGTTTTGGGTACTAACCCTTATCTGGTTGTTCTTTTACCCAAATGCGCCGTACTTACTAACCGATCTTTTCCATTTAACGATGTTGCGACCATACGATATCACAACTGGCTTAATTAAGTTGGATATTCATATGTGGTTGAATTACTCTTATCTAATGGTCAGTACAATGTCATGCACGCTACTTGCACTCGTTGGTCTTTCTCAAATTGCTGACCAGATCAAAGACAGATTACACTTTACGGCAGCTTATTCTCGTTATGCCATTATTTTTGTTCTCACGATTCTAGCATCTATCGGCGTCTATGTCGGTCGCTTTTTGAGATTACATACCGTCTACCTACTCACATCACCCAAATGGGCATTAAAAATGATAGGCGATATGTGGAATATTAAAATGCTCGCATTTGTCGTCTTATTAACTATTGTTCAATTAGTCATTATTATTAGTTTAGAAATATATCGTAAAACAATAAAATAGGAGCGTTTCGCATATTTTATGCGAGACACTCCTATTTTTAATCTTCCTCAGAAAGCATAATAACATTTTCAGAGTAGTTGATATATTCACGTAATCTTGATGCTAATGACCACGTAATATAACCCTGTTCCATCAATTCTTGCATTGCCGTACGCTCTGCCGCAATGGCCTTCAATCTTAACTGATAACTTTGCTCCTCAGACTCAGAGCGATCAAATTCTTTAGTTAGTTTTAAAGTTTCAATGCGGTTACGATAATACACAATCAAATGATATATAGCTTGTTGATTAAATTGCTGATTAACATCATCAGATTTTTTTACGTAAGTTGATAGTGCCTTAATTGCCGCCTTAGCCAGAGCTTTTTCAATATTTCGTCGTTCATAAACTTTCTTCAATTCGGTTTCGGAGAAAAATGCTCGCCTAGCCATCTTACCTATCTGTCTAGACGCATATTTAATATTTCTAACCGTAACAAACGATATTTTTCGATTGTTTATTTGACTTAATTTTGCTTTTTGCTTCATAATTTTTTTATTAATAATTGCATAGTTTTGATCACTAATTGCATTTTTTAATTTCATCTTATCCAATGCTTCCAGTTCGCCATCTAAAGCTATCCGTCTGATATTTGCCTCTTCTTCAACAATTTGGCGCAATCGTTCATCATCTTGATCAGAAAATTCAAGTCGTCGAATCATAAATTGATATTCCAAAATTAATTCATAGGCAACTTTTTGATTACTTTCCCGTCGTTCAGACTCCAACCGACTAATTGCAACGCGCATAATATAAATACGCGCTTGTTTTTCATTGAATTGCGCGTTCCCATTCTCAGAAATAATAATATCGTCATCAACTAACCCATCTGATGATTCGTTATTGGTTTTCATTATGTCTTTTTCTTTGGTAAGAAAAGGTAATATTAATATTGCGGCCAACAAACTTAAAACAATAATTCCACCTGCAATAAACAACATTAATGACCGTTCCGGGAAAGCATCACCAGATTTTATAATTGTCGGTACTGTTAAAACACCGGCCATTGTAATGGCCCCACGAACACCTGAAAAGCCTGAAATTAGCGAAACACGCCAACTTGGCGTTTCCGTATTTTTTGTTTTATCTTTTTTCGAGATAAATAACATATTAATATAAGTCCAAATAACACGAATTAAAACTAAGAACAGCCAGACAACAACAACATCTACAATTGCCGTAAAAGTACTGCTATTGTTGTCTTCTATCGTGTTTGACATTGCGATTGGCAATTCAATCCCTAAAATAATAAATACGAATCCGTTCAGTAAGTAAACAACAATCTCCCACGTTTTTTCGGTAACTAATTTAATCTCAGGTAAATAGGTTGCAAAACTATTTTTGCGTGTACTAGAAATAACACCCGCCACAACAACTGAGATAACGCCGGAAGCATGCAGAAACTCTTCTGTAAACATAAATATGATAAATGGCGTCAAAATCTGTAATATCGTGTTGAACACGACATCATTAATTCCTTGTCTCATTAAAAAATCGCGAATAGTTGAAATTAATAACATTAAAACAGCTCCGGCAATAAACCCGACAATCGCAATGTAAGTAAAATCACCGAACGCCTCGCTAAGGGAAAAATAACCCGTTGCAGCTGCGGCAATTGCATATTTAAAGGCAATCAATCCACTTGCGTCGTTGATTAAACTTTCACCGCTGACTAAATTTAATATATTTCGTGGTAATTTAGCTTTCTCTGCAATTGATTGAACCGCGACCGGATCAGTTGGTGACAGAATAGCGGCCAATGCGAATCCCACAGCTAAAGGCATCTTTGGAATTAAAAAATGAATAAAAAATCCGCCGGCAACCGTGGTCAAAAAGACCAGTAAAATGGCATTCGCAAAAATGGCGCCTCTCAATTTCCAAAGCTCTCGTTTTGGAAATTTCCGACCATCATTGAATAATAATGGTGCAATAAAGAGTAATAAGAACCAATCAGTTTCCAATTCAATTGAGATTTTAAAAATTAAAGCAACAATAAATCCCAATGTAATCTGAATTAAACCAACCGGTATCGAAACCAGATAGTGACTGATGACGTTTGATAATAATACAAGCGCAGCTAAGACAATAACTGATTCAAGTAGTGGCATTAACCATCTTCCTCTCTTTTAGTCTTCTCCGATAATCCTAACTTCTGTTTCTAACTTAACATTAAATTTTTCCCAAACGGTATCTTGTACATGCTTAATAACGTCCATGTAATCTGTTGCTGTCGCACCGTCCACGTTAACAATAAACCCGGCGTGCTTTGTTGAAATCCGAGCACCACCGACTTGATAACCTTGCAATCCAGCGTCATGTATTAGTTTACCAGCAAAGTACCCTTCTGGTCGCTTAAAGACACTTCCGCATGACGGATATTCCAAAGGTTGTTTCGAGGCACGTAAAAAATTAAAATTATCCATTGTTTCACGAATGTTATGCTTATTACCTTCTTTTAAGATAAAAGTTGCTTCTAAAATAATGTCATGGTCATCTTGAATCTGGCTATGTCGGTAGCCAAAGTTCATTTCTTCGTTAACCATAGTTTTCACATAGCCTGCACGCGTGATCACACTCACTTCAGTTAAAACTTGGCAAATTTCACCACCATAAGCACCAGCATTCATAAATACTGCACCACCAACGCTTCCAGGAATTCCGGCAGCAAATTCAAAATGAGTTAACCCAGCTTGGTATGCTCGTTCTGTCGTTTCGATTAGAGATGCACCCGCCTGAGCCATAATTTTTGTGCCAGATACGGTAATCTGATCCATATCCGTTAAAATGATGACAAGTCCACGAATACCACCATCTTTCACAACAAGGTTACTTGAGTTACCTAAAACAGTTAACGGAATGCCATTTTCGTTAGCCATATTAACAAGAAGTTTAACTTCCGCAACCGTCTTGGGAAAAGCTAAGACATCTGCCATACCACCCGTTTCAGTATTGGTATATTTAGCAAGGGGTTCTTTTTTTAAAATTCTCATAGTTGGAAAAAGTTCTACAAATGTATCATATTTCATTATTTATTCGATTCCTTTCAACATTTAGCGATTCTTTTTATTTTAACACGTTCGTCGTTTATTTTTCTAATTTATCACATAAACAGCTGACTTTTAATTTCATTACCTAACTGGTATACTTTGTTAACGTTATCAGACCGGGCATATCTTTGTACCCCGGCTATTATCTCAGATTAAAAAGGAGTCGCCTATGAATTTTGTCACAATGGATTTTGAAACTGCTAATAATCAGCGTCACAGCGCCTGTTCAATTGCCCTAACAGTCGTCCGAAACAATCAAATCGTCGATGAATTCTATTCGCTTATCAAACCTGAAACACCTTTTAATTGGCGAAATGTTCAAATTCACGGCATTCATGAAGAAGATGTTGCCTTCGCACCTAAATTTCCGGAATTATGGTCACATATTTCACCACTCTTTCAAAATAACAGCTTAATCGTGGCACATAATGCGCCTTTTGATAACAGTATTTTGCACAATACTTTAGATTATTACGGCTTGGAAACACCGAAATTTTTGCTACTCGATACAGTTAAAACAAGTCGTAAACTATTTCCAGATTTTCCAAACCATAAATTAAACACCGTCTGCGACGAACTAGATATTAAATTAACGAACCACCATAACGCATTAGATGATTCAGTTGCCTGCGCCAATATTTTACTGTACCAAGAAAATAATTTTGGTCAAGACAGCTTGAAACCATTCGTTAAACCAGCTTAATAACTGTCATCAAACTATTGTCAGGGGGAATTACGATGTCAATTTATGATTATCAAGTCACACTAGAAAGCGGTGACGTTTACTCGCTTGAAAAGTATGCAGGACATCCGCTCTTAATTGTTAATACAGCGACAAAATGTGGATTCGCACCACAATTTAAACAGTTGGAACAATTATATGAAGATTATCAGGATCAAGGTTTAGTCGTTCTTGGCTTTCCTTCAAATCAATTCCATCAAGAACTAGACGATGATTCACAAGCTGCCGCGGTTTGTCGGACGACATATGGCGTTACGTTTCCAATGCACACGATTCGAAATGTTAACGGTAAAGACGCGTTACCGTTATTTACGTATTTGACTGCAGAAACAAAAGGGACTTTTGGCCGCTCAATTAAATGGAATTTCACTAAATTTATGGTCGATCGTAACGGTCAAGTTGTTAAGCGTTTCGCACCTAAAACCGATCCATTAAAGATGATACCAGAAATCGAAAAACTAGTTCATTAACGCAAAAATGGTTGATAACCCAATCGGGATTATCAACCATTTTTTTTAACCAACTGCTCAAGCATCTTCGTATATTGTGAGCCGTAACTATCAAGTTTAATGACACGACGATTGTCGTCATCTTCATCTTTCAACAAAGTAATTCTTAACGAGTCATCTGGTAATTCATCTTGAATAAATTCGGACCACTCAACAACACTGACGCCATCAGAATTAAAGTATTCATCTAACCCTAAGTCTGCGCCGCCCATTCCTTCAAGGCGATAAACATCCATATGGAATAGTGGCAGACGGCCTTCACGATATTCTCTGACAATTGGAAATGTTGGACTTTTAACATTTCGCGTAATCCCTAATCCAACGGCTAGACCCTTCGCGAAAGTTGTCTTTCCCGCACCTAAATCACCATCTAATAATAAAATCGTGTTAGGTTCAACGAGTTGTCCTAGTTTTTTCGCAATTTTTTGCGTTTCTTCAACGGAATTCACTTCAATATTCATTAATTATTTCACCCTATTACTCTAAACTTTGTGCTGCAGTGATAATACCAACCTTGTAGATTTCTTCGACGTTAGCGCCACGAGATAAATCAGAAACTGGTTGATTCAATCCTTGTAGAATTGGGCCAATCGCTTCAAATCCGCCCAAACGTTGTGCAATCTTATAACCAATATTTCCTGATTGTAATTCTGGGAAGATAAAGACGTTAGCATGTCCGGCAACCTTTGAATCGGGTGCTTTTTGCTCACCAACACTAGGTACAAAAGCCGCATCGAATTGTAATTCACCATCAATTGCTTCATCTGGTGCTAATTTTTGAGCAATTGCAGTGGCCTCAGCAACTTTTGAAACTTCTGGAGATTTCGCTGAACCCTTTGTTGAAAAACTCAACATGGCAACTTTTGGATCAATATCAAAAATACGCGCAGTTTTGATACTTGCAATCGCCATTTCTGCTAACTCTTGAGCAGTTGGATTAATACTGATTGCCGCATCAGAAAATAAATATTTTTCCGTATCATTATTTCTAGTCATAATAAACGCACCACTTGTACGGCTAACGCCCGGTTTTGTTTTAATAATTTGTAATGCAGGTCGTACGGTATCGCCTGTTGCGTGAACGGCTCCAGAAACCATCCCTTCAGCAAGTCCCATATAAACAAGCATCGTACCAAAATAATTAACATCACGTAACATTTCATCTGCTTGTTCTAGCGTATTTTTACCATTACGACGAGCCACAAAAGCTTCTTTCATTTCATTAAAATCCGCATCGGAGTAGGCCTTTGGATCAAGTAATTGTATGCCAATTCCTTCAATAACTAAATTAAGTTGCGCTGCCAATGCTTGAATTTTTTTTACATCTCCTAACAAAATGGGTTCTGCTAAGTTATCTTCCGCTAATTTAACGGCAGCTTTTAAAATGCGCTCTTCTTCCCCTTCAGGAAAAACCAATTTAATTTTTTTACTTTCAATCTTACTTTTTAAACTTTCAAATAATGACATTATTCTTCCTCCTATAATTAAACATGTATGGGTAATTGCCAATCAATTGGTTGCAATCCCCGACTCGTTAAATTCTGATTTATTTTTGAAAATGGCTTAGAACCAAAGAATCCACGGTAAGCGGCTAAAGGACTTGGATGAGGTGATATTATCACAAAATTATGATCCGTATCAATTAATTTCACCTTATCTTGCGCTGATTTTCCCCATAAAACAAAAATAACTGGCTGATTTGATTCCGACAAGTGTTGAATAACGGCATCGGTTAACATTTCCCACCCTTGATTCCGATGAGAATTAGCGGCACCCTCTTGAACGGTTAACACCGTATTCAGCATCAGGACACCCTGCCTCGCCCAATCTTTCAAATAACCATGATTAACCGGTTGAATACCCAAATCTGACTCTAATTCTTTGTACATATTACGTAAAGATGGTGGAATCTTTTCTCCTGGTAAAACTGAAAAGCTCAAACCGTGTGCTTGATGCTCTTCATGGTATGGATCCTGCCCAAGTAAGCAGACTTTAACCTCAGCAAACGGTGTTAATTTAAAACTTTCAAAAATCCGATTTTGTTCCGGAAAAATCGTCTTATTTTGATATTCGTGATCAATAAAAGTTTTTAAAGCAGTATATTTTGACTTTGCAAGTTCATTCGTTAAAAATGGTTGCCAGTCATTATCGACATTAATATTCATTACGCAGCACCTCATGAATCAAGTTTACCATATTACCGGACACAAAAATAAACGATTTGATTAAAATATTGAGCGGTTTCATGTTAAAATAAAACAAGTAAATATGATTAGAGGAGTGTTGAATTTATGATAAAAATTATTGCATCAGATATGGATGGTACATTATTGAATGATCAAATGGTGATTTCTGAAAAAAATGCCGATGCGATCAAACAGGCGCAAGCTTTAGGGGTCCATTTTATCGTTTCTACAGGTCGTGGCTATACTGAGGTTAAGCCCTTAATTACTGCGGCTGGATTCAATAGTCCAATGATTACGTTTAACGGTGCAGAAGTTTTAAACGAAGATGGCGAAACACTTAACACCACGCCCATCTCAGACGAAGTTGCTCAAACATTGGTTCAGTTATTTAAAAAAGAAGGTTTCTACTTTGAAATGACAACTTCAAATGGTGTCTATTCTGATAATCGTGCGAGCCGCATTCAAAATGTGGCACGCTTAATTTCAGATACAAACCCAGATACACCTTTTAAAATGGCTGTCTCACTGGCCGCTGCCAGACTTGAATTAATGAATATTAATTACGTTGATGATTATCAAACAGTTATCGATGACCCCAAAATTGATATCTTTAAGTTAATTGTTTTCAGTATGGATGGCCAAGAAAAATTAACACCTTTGAAAACAAAAATTGAAGCAGAAGACTCACTTGTTGTAACATCTTCTGCACCAACTAATCTTGAAATTAATAATATAAATGCACAAAAAGGGATTGCCCTTCAAGCGTTCGCTAAAGGATTAAATATCCCTATGTCAGACGTAATGGCTATCGGAGATAACTTAAATGATGTTTCAATGCTAAAGGTTGCGGGGGTTAGTTATGCCATGGAAAATGGTCATGATGAAGTTAAGCGCATTGCCAACCATTCAGCAAAAACTAATTCTGAAGATGGCGTTGGTTTAGCAATTCTTGAACAATTAGCTAAAAAATAATCATTAACATATAAAAACGACTAATCAGTTAGAAAATCTAATTGATTAGTCGTTTTTTATTTATTAAATACTAATTATTGTTTTTTATCATCTGGTCCATTTTTCTTTGAATCATTAGAATCCATCACGTATTGTTTGATTAACGCCACAATTTGTTTATTTTGTGGTAAATCAGAATGTTCTGATTCATTTCCCGTAACCGTTATTTCAGTGTACGATTTCGCTTGATTCTGAAAAATATATTTTCCGGCATTAACACTTTGATAAGGGACGATCCCATCATTAGTGTAGTTCTCCGTTCCAGCAATGGAGTACAGCACTAAGTCTGTTGGAATTTTCTTTCGATCCGCCACAAAGTCTGCTAACATTTGTGTTCGCGTACTTTGATTTGTTTCCTCTCCATTGTACGGCGAGCCAATCGTCATCAAGGTATTAATGGACGCAGCCTTATTATCAAAATATTTTTCTAAAAATGTCGTATAAATTAGGCCACCATTTGAATGTCCAATACCACTGAATTGGTTAAACTTATATTTATCAGAAAGATAATTAAATGCCGTGTTAAACCACTTAGCCTGTTTTTTTATACTGCTATATCCATTTGAATTATCTTCAAAACCAACGACAATGAAAGGCTGCATATCACGCTTAGCGATCTTACCAGTAATTTTAAGCTCACCCGTTTTTTGCACCGTAATTTTCAATAAACTATGTGCACGGTTCGTTGAAGTATTTAAAACGTCAATTAATTCGTCAAAACGATTTTGAGTTGCGCTACTTCCTGGGATTAAGATAACGGGATTTAACTTGGAATTATGGATAATCCGACTATTTTTAACCTTCTGACTATTCCACGTATTTGCCGGTATAATTATGGCTAAAAGACAGGTTATAATAAGTATTCCCCAAAATAGATAGCGACCCATTTTTCGTTTATTTTTCATCTAGGTCACCTCCGTCGATAAGTGCTGCCTGATTATTCAATTTAACGAATGGAATATAAATTAAAACGGTAACGACTAGAACAATGCCCGAAACAAACAATGCACTCCAATGACCATTAGTTCCCAGAAATGCCATTAATGGTGCTGGCGTTGTTCTAGGTAAATTATAAACGGCCGGTGGCATCCACTTGAAGTAAATAAAAAAGTAACCAATTAACATTGAAACAATTGGTGATATTATAAACGGTATCATTAAAATTGGGTTTAAAATAACTGGCAAGCCGAACATTAATGGAAAGTTAATATTAACAAAACTCGGAATAATTGAAAATTTAGCTATCTTCCGACTATTTTTATTTTTAGAAGCGACTAAGATTGCTATGATTAAAGACATTGTCATGCCTGTTCCACCAAAACTTCCAAAACTGTCATAAATAGTGTGAATTGAAATAGGAAAAGGAACACCAAAAGATGTACCATGTTTTAAGGCATAACTTAAATTGCTAACAATTGAGGTGTCATCCAAGCCCCCTTGCATAATACCCAAAGGTCCCGAAATACCAATACCAGACAAAATACTATTAAAAAAAGCCAGAAATAGAATCGTTATAATCAAATGCTTCGATTTAATTTCTGTTAGCCTAAACAAAGAATAAAATAACCCATTCACACCCATTTGATTAATCATTGAAGCTAGGAGCGTTAATCCAATCAAAATACCTAATACAATGGCTAGCGGAAGTAGTCCTCCCACGCCACGAGAAATGAATGTATATTGATCTACTTTTTCCTGCTTATTTCTGGGTGAGAACCATTTAAATATATAACCGACAAAAACACCCAAGATTAAAGAAATAAAAATCCCTCTAATTCCTAGGTCTTGCATCAAAAACGTCTCCTGATTGCTATCAGAAGTGAAACTCGCTAAATTATAGTTTAAAACAAGCATCCCGATAGCTCCGGTAAAACCTGCTATTTGTTCATCTTTTTTAAACGATCTTGTCATGTACTTTGCACTTAGAAAGGCCGTCATGATTGCAATGAAATTCATTGTTACTGTGTTAATAATTTCTAATACCTTTTTTATAACATCTTCGTAAGGTAACCATGATGAAATATCGTATATTTGATTAAAGAATCCTTGCTTTGAAAAAACGCTAGAACTGAGAGCCATACTAAGACTTCCGATAATAATAAATGGTAAAATAATTGCGAATGTTTTTTCAATTGCCTGGTAAGTAAAAGATTTTTTTATATATCGATCAACCTTTAATAATTTTTGTGAAAATCCTAACCATATCGTATTCATCAAATTCCCCCTCCAGTTGTCATTTATTATAAACTATTAAAACGCTAACGACATCAATGTTCTCTTATTCTCAATAATTAATTTTTACAAAAAAAGAAACCAGTTATAAACTAACTGATTTCACTTCAATGTCTTAATCATGAGTCATTATCTACGCATTTAAGACTTTATTTAAAAAATCTTTTGTTCGGTCATTTTTAGGATGACTGAAAATTTCATCTGGTGTACTACTTTCTAAAATATAACCGTCAGCCATGAAGACGACGCGATCAGCAACTTCTTTAGCGAAACCCATTTCATGCGTCACAACTACCATTGTCATACCATCTTTAGCAAGTTGTTTCATAACATCTAAAACATCCCCAACCATCTCCGGATCAAGCGCAGACGTTGGTTCATCGAACAACATAATATCCGGTTTCATCGCTAATGCACGCGCAATTGCAACACGTTGCTTTTGTCCCCCGGATAATGAATTAGGTGCGGCATCAGCTTTATCACTTAATCCAACTTGGGCAAGTAATCGTTTCGCTTCTTCAATTGCCTCTTCTCTTGTTTCTTTCTTCAACTCAACAGGAGCTAAAATGATATTTTCAAGAACCGTTAAGTGTGGAAATAAATTAAAATGCTGGAATACCATACCAATATTTTGACGAATAACGTTTAAATCGGTTTTTGCATCACTAATATCATGTCCATCTACCACAATTGAACCAGAAGTTAAATCCTCCAGTTTATTCAAACAACGTAAGAATGTGCTCTTACCTGATCCAGAAGGTCCAATCATACAAACGACTTCTTTTTCCGCCACTGAAAGATCTAATCCCTTTAAAACTTCATTTGAACCATAGTTTTTCTTTAAATTTGTTACTTGAATTTTAGCTGCCATTATTTAATCTTCCTTTCGACTAAATTAGATAACCACGTTAATAACGTAATAATTACGAGATAAATAACCGCAATAATTAGCCACATTTTAAACCCTTCAAGATTCCTTGCGATAATAATTTTGCCGGTTTGTGTTAATTCTAAAATACCAATAACGGATAGAATTGAGGTATCTTTTAAGGTAATAATAAATTGATTAATAAATGACGGAATCATGATTTTAATTCCTTGCGGCATAATAACTTTCATCATTGCTTTACCATAGGGTAACCCCAAACTACGGGCCGCTTCCATTTGGCCATTATCAACGGCCTTTATACCGCCCTTAACAAATGCGGCCGTATAGGCGCCTTCGTTTAACGTTAACGTGATAATTCCGGCAACGAATGCTGGTATCTTAGTCCCCGTTAAATTAGGAATACCAATGTAAATGAAGAATGCTAAGACAATCAATGGGAGTCCACGGAAAATATAAATTAATGTGCTTGAAAGGCCATTAAGCCATTTATTCGGTGCAACACCCATCATTCCTAGAATAATTCCTAATACCGTCGCAAAAACAATTGCAACAATAGTTAGTAACATCGTTTGTTTAAAGCCATCTAACAAGGTGCCACTATTTGTTTTTAATAAGCCTAAAATTGTTCGAGAGCTTTTTGAGTTAGAGTTAGCGCTCTTGGCATTTGTACCCGTATACTTATCAACAATTTTTTTGTACTCGCCATTAGCCTTAAGTTTCTTTAAGCCCGAGTTAAATTTTGTGAGTAATTCTTTGTTTGTACCCTTTTTAACGGCGAATCCATATTCACCTTTTTCATATGTTTCACCAACAATTTTCATTTTGATACCATTTTTAATTCCGTAAGCCAAAACGGGCTTATCATCAAAAGCAGCAACCGAATTACCCGTCATGACGTCATCATACATATTACTTGAATCATCAAATGTTGTCGTCGTAATGTTGTATTGCTTTTTAATTGAGTTAACAAACTCTGCAGAGGATGTTCCCACTTTAATGGCAACTTTTTTTCCTTTTAAATCATCTAATGATTTAATTGTGCTGTTGGTCCCAACTGCCATTGCAACCCCAGCATCATAGTAACTCTCTGAGAAATCAAATTTCACTTGACGTTCAGGAGATACAGTCATTCCCGCCATTACACCGTCAATTTGGTTGGCTTCTAACGCCTGAACTGCTGCATTAAATCCTAAAGCTTTGATATCAACTTTAAATCCTTCTTCTTTAGCGACGGCCCGCATGATGTCCATATCAATACCAACGTACGACTTTCCGTCTTCTGCCTGGTATTCGAATGGTGCATAGGTTACATCTGTTCCTATCGTATATGTTTTTTCTGCTGCGCTCACTTGACTACTATGTAAAAATAATCCAACCCCACATGCGAACATGAATGTTATGATCATTGACTGCCATTTTTTCATAATATCCTCCTCAAATTGACTTCATGTTACATAATATAACATATCCATTCTCAGCGTGCAATTGGGTTGTTTTGACAATTATTTCTATACCCTATACACTAGACTTATTCAGGAAAGGATGGTTTTTATGATTATTAGAAGAGCAACAAAAGAAGATGCACATGAGGTCGTTCCTTTAGTGAACATTATCTTAGAAGATATGGAAATCCCTATTCTTAAAGAGATTCCATTGCCTGACCTCTTCAAGGTATTGGAACTTGCATTTGAAACAGAAGATTACCGTTATAGTTATGGTCGCGTTCAAATTGCGGATATCGACGGTAAGGTTGCCGGAGTCGCCTTCGGTTACCCAGATGAAGATGAAGGCCACATTGATCACGCGATGAGCCAATTCTTCCCACAAATTGGTTTGCCTGAATCAACTGAGTTTTTCCCAGAATCAGAAGTTTTACCAGATGAATGGTATCTCGATACACTTGCTGTTTCACCTGACTTCCAAGGCCAAGGAATTGGGACAACTCTTTTAGAGTCGTTACCAGAAGTTGCCCGTGCCGCTGGAAAGAATAAAATTGGTTTAAACGTCGATGTAGGAAACCCTAAAGCTGAAAAATTATACACTAAAATGGGCTTTAAAACTGTTGGCAACACGGTTATTAGCGGTCATGACTACCACCATATGCAAAAAGATATTTAATTAAAAAATGGCCACCTAAAATTTAAATTTTAGGTGGCCATTTTCGTTATATTTTAGTCTAAAACTTTAACAGTTACTGTTTTTCTACCCCATGCAAAACATCTCTCATTCGACAAGAAATGAACATCAATTCGATTTCCTTTAATAGCAGTTCCAGTATCGCCGGCAACCGCTACGCCGTAACCAGATACCCAAACAACAGTTCCTAATGGAATAACTGTTGGATCCACAGCAATTTGCTGCGGATTACTTAATAAGCTCAAACCGTATGAACCATGAGTTCCCATACCTGGTGCATTAGTTGAATAAGCCGTTGCTTCCATTTGCAAGGTTTTCTTAGTTGTTTTACCAGAAGTATCATTACTTGCTTTTTGATCAGTTGACTCTATATTTTTCGTTGCCTTAGCATCAGCTTTCTTTTCTTCAGCTGCTGCTTTGGCGTCTTCCTTCGCCTTTTTTTCTCTTGCTTCTTTTGATAATTCTTCATCTTTTGCTTTTTTTACTTTATCAAGTTCGCTTTTAGCATCACCTAAGGTTCCTTTTAAAGCGACCAATTGTTTGTCCATTTTTTCCGTTTCTTGTTTAGCTTCAGCTTGCTTAGACTTCAATGCTTTTTGTTCAACTTCTAACTTAGCCTTGGCTTCTTGCATGTCTTTAATATTAGCCGTGACATCTTGCATCGTTTTATTATCCGCAGATTGTAAAACTGAAACGGCATAAACACGGTTAATAAAATCACCCGCATTTTTTGCTTCAAGGACGGCTGTTACCATTTTACTGCTTGAATCATTAACTTGTAGACTTCTTAATCTATCTTTGGCATTTTCAATTCGTGTATCTAATTGTGCCTGTTGGTCTTCAATTGATTTATCTTGTGAACCAATCTTATCTTCTTTATCAGAAACTTCTTGATTTAATTTATCAACTTTCGCGTACTCATCATTAATACTAGTCAACGATTTTGCAATATCTGAATTTGCAGTCGTTACTTTTTCTTGCGCAGCAGATTCTTGCTTCTTCAAGTCACTGATAGATGTTGCGCTAACAGAAACTGAGTTACCTAGAAGTCCAATCGCAATTACTCCGAGTCCAATAATATTTCTAATTTTCAAAATAATGCTCCTTTTTTATAAATACCTTAGTTACCTTATCCACAGAGTATAACGAACTGACAAGTCAGGCATGTGTCAGTCGTATTACAAAACATCACTCATGTTACAACTCTGTGACTAATCCGCTATCATTTTCAGAAATAAACGCTTTATTAACACGCATTTTCAAAACCGTTTCATTTTAGGCTCAAAATATGCTATGATATGTAGATTATACAAACGAATAGTGAGGGTATTAAATGATAACTGTAAGTAATGTAAGTTTAAGTTTTTCAGACCGTAAATTATACGATGACGTCAATTTAAAATTCACGCCTGGTAATTGTTACGGACTAATCGGTGCTAATGGCGCTGGTAAATCAACATTTTTAAAGATTTTATCTGGTGAAATCACACCAAGCACGGGTAATATTTCATTGGATCCCAATGAACGTATGACAATGCTTCAACAAAATCATTATGGTTTTGAAGAATATACTGTTCTTGAAACTGTCATCATGGGTTATAAAGAACTTTATGCCATTATGAAAGCAAAAGACGCTATCTATGCAAAAGCCGATTTTTCTGACGAAGATGGTATCAAAGTTGCCGAATTAGAATCTGACTTTGCCGAAATGAATGGTTGGGAAGCTGAATCAGAAGCTTCAATGCTGTTACAAGGCTTAGGCTTTGGCGAAGATATGCAAGATAAAAAGATGAGCGAATTAACAGAAAGTCAAAAAGTTAAAATCTTGCTTGCACAAGCACTTTTTGGTAATCCTGATGTTCTGCTACTCGATGAACCTACTAATGGGTTAGATATCAAATCAATTAACTGGTTGGAAGATTTCTTAATTAACTTTTCAAATACCGTTATTGTGGTTTCCCATGATAGACATTTCTTGAATAATGTCTGCACACATATGTGTGATGTTGATTTTGGTAAAATCAAATTATTCGTTGGTAATTATGACTTCTGGATGGAATCAAGTGCATTGGCTTCAAAACTTGCAAATGATTCTAACGAAAAGAAAGAAGCTAAGATCAAAGAATTGCAAGAATTCGTTGCACGATTCAGTGCCAACGCTTCTAAATCTAAACAAGCAACATCACGTAAGAAGATGCTTGAAAAAATTACGCTTGATGATATTCAACCTTCATCACGTCGCTACCCATTTATCAACTTTGAAATTGATCGCGAAATCGGTAACGATTTATTATCAGTTAGTGGCATTTCAAAAACAATTGATGGCGTCAAAGTTCTTGATAATATCTCATTTAGCTTAGGTAAAGACGATAAAACGGCCTTTACAAGTGAAACAGATATTGCCGTTACAACCTTAATCAGAATTCTTTCTGGTGAACTAGAACCTGATACAGGTACTGTTCAATGGGGTGTAACAACCTCTCAAGCTTACCTTGCCAAAGATAATAATGACCAATTTGCTGATGAACATTTAACAATCATCGACTGGTTGCGTCAATTTGCTTCTAAAGCAGAAAGCGACAATACTTTCTTACGAGGATTCTTAGGTCGTATGTTATTCTCTGGCGAAGAAGTCGACAAAGAAGTTGGCGTCTTATCCGGTGGTGAAAAAGTTCGTTGTATGTTATCAAAAATGATGTTAACAAGAAATAACGTTCTTTTACTTGATGATCCTACTAACCATTTAGATTTGGAATCAATCACTTCATTGAATGAAGGTCTTTCAAATTATAAGAGTGCGTTATTATTCGGTTCTCATGATCGTGAATTTATTCAAACGATTGCTAACCGTATCATTGAAGTAACACCAAACGGTCTTGTTGATCGTGCGGACACAACTTATGATGAATTCTTGGAAAATAAAGATGTTCAAGATCAAATTGCTGGTCTTTACAAACAAGCTTAAATTAAAGTTAAACAAAAAAGGAAGTACCCAATGTTGAAATTGGGTACTTCCTTTTTTTGTTTAGTAATTTTTAAGAACGCGTTGAATTTGACGTTCTTGATCACGACGTTTAATTGTTTCGCGTTTATCGTAATCGTTCTTACCTTTTGCAACACCTATTAACACCTTAGCAAACCCATTTTTAATGTAGACCTTCAAAGGGACAATTGTGACACCCTTATTCTTAGTTGCTTCATCAAATTGAGCAATTTGCTTCTTATGCAATAGCAGCTTACGATTTCGAAGTGGATCATGATTGAACTGATTACCTTGATCATATGTTGAAATATGAACATTCATCAACCAAGCTTCGCCATTTCTAATTTGCGCAAATCCATCTTTTAAATTAATACGGCTATCTCTAACAGATTTAATTTCGGTTCCCGTTAAAACGACACCGGCCTCAACCGTATTATCGATGTTATAACTATGTCTGGCTTTTTTATTCTGAGCTAAGGGTTTATCAAAAGATGACTTTTCTTTTCGCAATCTTAATCCCCCCGATATTATTTTTGACGTGTATTATTTTTTCTTGGTGCGTTATTTTTGTTAGCTGATTTGTAGAATGGTTTCTTACCGTTACTGCTACTTCCAGTAGCTGGTTTACCATTACGGTTATAAGGTTTCTTATCTCCAGGACGACCATTACTTGGGCGTTTGAAGGTACCACCCTTACCTCTTAAATCAGAAGTAGGTGTGTTTTGTGGATTAACGATTTCAAAATCAATCGCACTTTGTTCAATATCAACTTTAGCGACTTTCACTTCGATTGGTTGACCAATTCTGAAAGTTCTCTTCGTTCGCTTACCTACTAATGCCATATGCATGTCTAGATATTCATAGTAATCATCTTTCATATTACTAATGTGTACAAGACCTTCAACAGTATTTGGTAATGAAACGAAGACACCAAATTTCATAACTGAACTGACAACACCTTCAAAGGTTTCACCAACGTGATCAGCCATATATTCAGCTTTTTTCATTGCATCAGTGTCACGTTCAGCGTCGATTGCACGGCGTTCCATTTGTGACGCATGTGTTGTAATTTCAGGTAATTGTTCAGCATATTTCTCTTTTTGAGTATCCCCAACACCATTTTCTTCATAGAAACGAATTAAACGGTGAACCATTAAATCAGGGTAACGTCTAATTGGTGATGTGAAATGAGTGTAATCAGTGGCAGCCAAACCGAAATGACCCAATGATTCGTCCGTATATTTAGCTTGTTGCATGCTTCTTAATAACATAACGGAAACCATTGATTCTTCAGGTTTACCAGCAACTTCTTTTAAAACGCCTTGTAACATTTTAGGCGTAACATTCTTGCTATCACCCTTAACCACGATACCAAAACTTGTCAATGTTTCAAAGAAACGCATTACCTTTTCATTTTTAGGCGTTTCATGGATACGGTAAACAAAAGGTACTTTTAATTTATCGTAATGTGCTGCAACTGTTTCGTTAGCAGCCAACATGAATGACTCAACCATACGTTCACTAGTACCACGCGTTCTAATTTGGATATCAATTGGATGTCCAGATTCGTCAACAATGATTTTAGATTCATTATCATCAAAACTGATAGCACCACGTTTTTTACGCATTTTTTCAAGAATTTTGTGTAACTCACCCATTGTTTCAAACATGGGAACTAATTCTTCATATTTAGCTTTTGTTTTTTCATCATTTGATTCAAGAATCTTGTTAATTGCTTTATACGTCATACGTTCTGTTGTTTTAATCACACTTTGGAAAATCTTGTGGCTAACCACATAACCTTCTGGCGTAATTTCCATTTCACAACTCATAGCAAGACGTTCAACTTTTGGATTCAGTGAACAAATACCATTTGATAATTTGTGTGGCAACATTGGAATAACGCGGTCAGTTAAATAAACACTTGTACCACGTTCGTAAGCTTCACGATCAAGTGGTGTGCCCGGTTGAACATAATGTGAAACATCAGCAATATGAACACCTAAATGGTAGTTTCCATTGTCTAATTTCCAAGCAGTAACAGCATCATCTAAATCTTTAGAATCAATACTATCAATTGTAACCAATTTTTGATCAGTTAAATCAACACGACCAATTTTTTCTTCTGGTAAAACAACTTCTGGTGTTGCTTCAGCTTGTGCCATAACATCTTCAGGAAATTCGCTAGGAATATCATGTTGATAGACTACTTGTAAAATATCCATACCTGGATCGTCTTTATTACCCACAACTTCTTTAACCAATGTTTCGATAACTAATGGTTTTTCACTCGTTGGGTAGGCCGTAATATCCGCTGTAACAACTTCACCGGCAACTGGATGTAACCCAACTCCTGTAACTAATAAGTTGTAACGTTGGAGTTTTTTGTTTTTAACCACTAAATGGCCAATTGTACCTTGGTTTTCAAGGTCAGATGGTTCAACTTCGAATTCACCAACAATTGAGGTCACATTATGTTCAACAATTTTGTTAACTTTACCTTCTGGTCCACGTTCGTCCCCAGGTTTAGCTGGACTTGTGATTTCAATTTCAACGCTATCACCATTCAAAGCTGACATTGTTTGCGTTGGATTAACGAAAACATCAGGTTGTTCAGGATCAATTGTTACGAAACCAAAACCACGATCATTTGCATGGAAAATTCCTACTAATTGTGGTGTTTGAAGCGCAATTTGGAATTTACCTTCTGAGGTAATTTTCACTTCACGTTTACGTTCCATTTCAGCAAGTGTTTTAACGAGTTCCTTGAATGAGTCTTGTCCCTCTAACTTAAGGGCAGTCGTCAATTCTTCAACACTAAATGATTCATTTTCTTTAATTTTTAATTCTTTTAATATAAGTTCTTGCATCTTTTTATCCATGTATACCTCATTTTCATTTCCTTATTGGAATTACTATCATTTTATTATTTACTTGTTTTTAATTCTAAAGAAAAGCCTCCTGCTGCAACAACTATTTGCACAAGAGGCTTTTGTTAATTATTTTGAGGCTAAATATACAAGACCTAATGCTAGACCGAAAAATAAAATGCCTAAAACAAAGGTTACTTTTTGCATAAATGCTTCGAATCCACGCGGTTTTTGTTTACTAAATAAATCGTCAGCACCGCCACCAGATAAGGCACCTGATGCGTTATTTGTTTTTGCAGGTTGCATCATAACAGCGATAATCATTAAAACTGAAACGATGACAATTGAAATTGTTAGTATGTTAGTCAAATCATTTACCTCCTTACCCCAATTGGATAATCTATATCTATACTAATTTAGCACAGATTGCATTAATTTTCCACCGTTATTATTTTATTAAAGCGATTCAAATCCGGATAAATCGTCCATTTCCGTCCGAAGATTTGCTCTATTTTGATGTTCAGTTAGAAGAACTAGTGTGTCCCCTGCTTTCAAAATAGTTTCACCATGCGGAATTAATTGTTTCTCACCACGTCTCACCGTAATTAGTAAGCTATTTTCAGGCCAATCTAATTCTAAAACTTTTTTATTTTCCAATTTTGATCCAGCGAAAATGGGCGTTTCAAGGCGGTCTTTTTTACCACCTAAATCGATCTCATTTTGCCCAATTAATTTCTTAAGTAACGAATCGTAAATTGGCGCGCCACCTAAAACATCCACGACCACAAAGGAAACTAACGAAATAATTGCTAGCGGCATTAAATGGTGCAAACTTCCTACCATTTCCGTGATTAATAAGATTGCCGTAAAAGGTGCCTTACCGATTCCCGCAAAATATCCAGCCATCCCAAATATAATAAAATCGGTTAAGTATTTAGCTGGTAAGATCCCCAATGCCGTCATGCTTGTCGCATAAGTAGCACCAATAATCGCACCCAACGTTAGAATAGGCAGAAAAATACCACCCGGTAACCCTGACCCATAGGATATCATTGAAAAGATAAATCTTAAAAGAAAGAGTCCTAATAAGACTGTTAAGGCCTTATTGTCAACCAAACTTAAAATTATTGTATTACCGCCGCCCAAGGTTTGAGGTAAATAAAGTCCGATTGGAATCACCAAGATAAACGGCACGATTGAACGATAAAAAACAGGAATCCTATGTAAGATATTATATAAATCGGTCGCACGCAGTAACATGACCTGGTATAGATAGCCTAGAAGTCCCAAAACAAGGCCGAGAACAATCAAATGGCCATATTGCGATAAGGCTAAGGTTTGAATGTTAATCATTTGTAATGCAGGTTTTAGCCCGAAAAAATGTAACGAAATATAATTAGCTGAAATTGAACTTGCTAAAGCCGTCGTCCAAATTAAAGGAGAAAAATTATGGTAGACTTCCTCTAAAATAAATAAGGTACTTGCAATTGGCGCATTAAAAGCTGCGGATAAACCGGCAGCGCCACCACCAGCAATTAAGATTCGGCGTTCTGATTCCGTATGTTTGGTCATCTCGGCGAACCCTTGACCAACGGCAGCACCTAACTGAATAGATGGACCTTCTCGACCAAGAAACAAACCGGAACCAATCCCTAGCGCACCACCAATGAACTTGCGCCATAGAACAGACCACCAGTGCATTTCTAGATTTCCCGCAAGTTGACCTTCTACTTGTGGAATGCCAGATCCCATAATATTAGGTTCATGCTTCATCAATGTTCCAATCCCTAGTGCCATGAGAAAACTCAGAAGAACCATCGGTATCAAAAGCCACATATTTTGATTAATCAGATGATAAAAATAAATAAATAATTTAAAAATATAAATAATTGCTAGTCGAAATAAACTGACAACGACTCCTGTAATTAACCCAATCGCCAATCCCCTTAAAATAAAAATAAGATTAGTTAGATTTAAACGTTCCCTAATGCCCGATTTAACCATGAATTCACAATACCTCTTCTTTATGTTTCTCGTTTTTATACAATCCCATTAGCCACAAAAGGAACTACCCTACTCAGATAGTTCCTTTAAAAACCGATACCTTTAGCCATGATACATGAAACTCATTGCGATTAATCCCCAACCCAAGTTCTTTTTAAACATCCCGGTTGTCGATATTTCCATATAGAGTTTACCCACACCGCTACTTAATTTTTCTTTATGTTTTAAACGAACCATCGCAAGCCGCCGCAACTGGCTAGCTAAATCAATTTCGGCCCTTTCGAAATCCCCGTTTTTTGCAACTTTATTTTTAAATTCAATTAATAATGCACGTTCTTCATTCGCCGTTTCTTCATTTAAGATTAAATCGTACACTTCTGAGGTTAATGTTTCTTCTGCTCTAATACGGTCTGCCTTTTTCATCCACCGACACATCCTTAATCGTAGTTTAGATGTCAGATATCTAATCAATAAATTATACATCTATAAATATTTACATACAACGTCTCCAAACAAAAAGGGTCCACCTAATCAAATAGGTGGACCCTTTTAATCACTAACGCTTAATTCATAAAGAATTATTTGTTGATGATTGTGTCGCGAGCATCTGAACTCAAGTTGTAGAATGAGTGGATACCTTTGTATTCTGCTGTTTCTTCTAAGTTATCTTCAATTCTCATTAATTGGTTATACTTAGCGATACGATCAACACGGCTCAATGAACCAGTCTTGATTTGGCCAGCATTAGTTGCAACAACTAAGTCAGCGATAGTTGTATCTTCAGTTTCACCTGAACGATGAGAAACGATAGCTGTGTAACCAGCTTCTTTAGCCATTTCGATAGCTTCCATTGTTTCTGTAAGCGTACCAATTTGGTTAACTTTGATAAGGATTGAGTTTGAAACGCCCATTTCGATACCTTTTTTAAGGTAGTCAGTGTTTGTAACAAATAAATCATCCCCAACTAATTGAACTTTAGCGCCCAATTTAGCTGTCATCATCTTCCAGCCTTCCCAATCGTTTTCATCCAAGCCATCTTCAATTGAGATAACTGGGTATTTGTCAACGATTGCTTCAAGGAATGCTACCATTTCTTCTGAAGTGTAATCTTTACCATTTTCGCCTTCATATTGTAATCTATATTTGCCAGTTTCAGCATTGTAGAATTCTGATGAAGCAGCATCAAATGCGATAGCAATATCTTTACCAGGTTTGTAACCGGCACGTTCGATTGCTTCGATTAAGATTTCAAATGGTTCTTCGTTGTTTTTAAGATCAGGAGCGAAACCACCCTCATCACCAACAGCAGTAGAGTAGCCTTTTTCAGCTAAAATCTTTTGTAAGTTATGGAATGTTTCTGAACCCATACGTACAGCTTCTTTGATAGAAGGTGCGCCAACAGGCATGATCATGAATTCTTGGAAATCAACACTGTTGTTAGCATGTGATCCACCATTGATAACGTTCATCATAGGAGTTGGAAGGACATGTGCGTTAAATCCGCCTAAGTAACTGTATAAAGGAACTTCTAATTCATCAGCAGCAGCACGAGCAGCAGCAATTGAAACACCTAAAATAGCGTTAGCGCCCAATTTACCTTTGTTTGGTGTACCATCTAATGCGATCATAGCTTTATCAATACCAACTTGATCAGTAACATCAAATCCAACAATTTCTTTAACGATAATGTTGTTTACGTTGTCAACAGCTTTAGTAACACCTAAGCCCATGTAACGAGATTTGTCGCCATCACGTAATTCAACAGCTTCATGTTCACCTGTTGAAGCACCTGAAGGAACAATTCCGCGGCCCATTGCGCCGTCTTCTGTGTAAACTTCAACTTCAACAGTTGGGTTACCGCGTGAATCTAGAACTTCGCGTGCATAAATATCTGTAATCATTGACATAAATTTGTACTCTCCTTTAAAAACGTTTTTTGGCTTGGGATTTAACACCCTTACCTTCATTTTAATAGTTTACTCGTTCATTTTCAATCTTTTTAACAAGTTAAAACCGAATTATGCTTTGAAGTTTACAAGGTCTAAGTATGAAGCAGGTTCCATACTTGCGCCACCAACTAAACCACCATCAATATCGTCTTTACCCATTAATTCTACGACGTTACCAGGTTTAACTGAACCACCGTATTGGATACGAACTTTATCAGCAACTGTTTGGTCGTACAATTTAGCAACTGTTCTACGAACAACAGCACAGATTTCTTGTGCTTGGTCAGAAGTAGCTGTTTCACCAGTACCGATAGCCCAGATTGGTTCGTATGCAATAACAGCAAGACTAACTTGTTCAACAGATAAGCCTCTTAATGCAGCAGAAACTTGTCCTTCAACCCATGATTCTGCTTCGCCAGCTTGACGTTGTGCTAACGTTTCGCCACAGCAGATAATAGGAACCATGCCGTTGTTGAAAACAGCATGTGCTTTTTTGTTGATATCATCATCAGTTTCGCCGAAGTATTCGCGACGTTCTGAATGACCAATAACAACGTAATCAACACCCATTTCAGAAAGAACTTTTGGTGAAGTTTCGCCAGTAAATGCGCCTTCGTTTTCGAAGTATGCATTTTCAGCAGCAACTTTTAAGTCAGTTCCTTTAGCAGCGTCAAGTAATGCTTGTAAATCTACTGCAGGAGCAGCAATAACAGATTCAACATCCTTGAAACTTGGTAATTTACCTTTAAGACCTGCTACAAATTCAGCAGTTTCTTTAGGGTTTTTGTTCATTTTCCAGTTACCAGCAATAATTGGTTTACGCAAAATAATAACTTCCTTTCGTTAATAGACAGTTTCCTACAATGATTTAATTAAAAATTATTTTGTTGTAATAGCAGCGATACCTGGTAAAGTTTTACCTTCAAGGTATTCAAGTGAAGCGCCACCACCAGTAGAAATATGAGTTAATTGATCAGCAACACCTAATTGTTGAACAGCAGCAGTAGAATCACCACCACCAACAATTGTTGTAGCGTCTGATAAAGTACCCAAGAATTTACCGATTTCAAGTGTTCCGTTAGCATAGTTGCTCATTTCGAAAACACCCATTGGTCCGTTCCATACAACTGTTTTAGCATCTTTTAAAACATCTTTAAATTCTGCAACAGATTTAGGTCCGATATCTAAAGCCATGTAACCGTCAGGAATGTCACCATCAACAGTTTTGTGTTCAACATCGTTATCAAATTTTTCAGCAATGATTGAGTCAACTGGTAAAACTAATTTGTCGCCAGCTTCTTCAATGATTTGTTTTGCTAAATCAATTTTGTCAGTTTCAACTAATGATGAACCAATCTTCATACCTTTAGCAGCGTAGAAAGTATAAGTCATACCACCACCAACGATAACTTTGTCAGCTTTTTTAAGTAAATGAGAAATAACACCAATCTTATCTGAAACTTTTGCGCCACCTAAGATAGCAACAAATGGACGTTTAGGTTCGTCAACAGCTTCGCCTAAGAATTTGATTTCTTTTTCCATTAAGAATCCAGCAGCAGCTTGTTCCATGTTGCTTGAGATTCCAACGTTAGAAGCATGTGCACGATGAGCTGTACCGAAAGCATCATTGACGAATAAATCGCCAAGTGAAGCCCAGTATTTACCTAATTCAGGATCGTTCTTGCTTTCTTTTTTACCATCTAAATCTTCAAAACGTGTGTTTTCCATTACTAAAACATCGCCGTCTTTCATTGCTGCAATTGCGTCTTCTAATTGAGGACCACGTGTAGCAGGAACAAAAGTAACAGGTTTGTTTAATAAGTTAGATAAACGTTCTGCGATTGGACGTAATGATAAATCTTTTTTGTCATCTTCAGTTTTGATACGGCCAAGATGAGAAAGAAGAATAGCTTTTCCGCCATTTTCAGTTACGTATTTGATTGTTGGTAATGCAGCAACGATACGGTTATCGTTACCAATCACACCATTTTTGATAGGAACATTAAAATCAACACGAATTAAAACTTTTTTGTCAGTTACATCTAAATCTGAAACGATTAATTTAGCCATTGAAATAGCCTCCTGTGTAATTTTGATTAAATAAAAAGGCAGAGGGAGTATTGCCTCCCTCCGCCTAAGCATAGTTACTATGCGGTTAAAAAAGTTTAACTAGATTATGCTTCTAAGCTAGCAAATTTTTCTAATGTACGAATCATTTGTGCTGTAAAGCCAGATTCGTTATCGTACCAAGCAACAGTTTTAACCAATTGGTTAGAACCAGTACCAGTTACTTCTGTTTGTGTAGGATCAAAGATTGAACCGTAAGTTGAACCAATGATATCTGAAGAAACGATTTCATCAGCATTGTAACCGAATGATTCGTTGTTTTCAGTTCTTGCTTTGATAGCAGCATTTACTTGGTCAACAGTAAGATCACTAGAATCTAAAACTGTAACCAATTCTGTTAATGAACCAGTAATAACTGGAACACGTTGTGCATGGCCATTCAATTTACCAACAAGATCAGGGATTACCATACCGATAGCTTTAGCAGCACCAGTAGAATGAGGAATTGTGTTACCAGCAGCAGCACGTGCAGCACGAACATTTCCACCACGATCAGGACCATCTTGTAATTTTTGTGTAGCTGTGTATGCATGAACTGTTGTCATTGTACCAACTTGGATACCAAAGGCATCGTTTACAGCGCCAGCAAGTGGTGCTAAACAGTTAGTAGTACATGAACCAGCAGAAGCAATCTTAGTATCTGCAGTTAAAACGTCTTCGTTTACACCGTAAACGATAGTAGGCATTTTACCAGCAGGAGCTGAGATTAATACACGTTTTGCGCCAGCTTTAATATGAGCTGAAGCTTTTTCTTCTGATGCGTAAAAACCAGTTGATTCTAATACGATATCAACATTATCGTTTTTAACCCAAGGAATATTTGATGCATCTGCTTCTGCATATACAGGAATTTCCTTACCGTTAACAACAATACCATTATCTGTTGCGCTAACTTCTGCGTCGAAGTTACCATGGGCTGTATCATATTTTAATAAATGAGCCAACATTGATGGAGAAGTTAAATCGTTGATTGCTACAACTTCGATGTTATCTGAAACTTCAGCAATACGACGGAAAGCTAAACGACCAATACGACCAAAACCGTTAATACCAACTTTTACTGACATACTTAAATTTCCTCCTTTAGGAAAATGAAGATTTATTTATTTTAAAAAGCGTGTTTACACACTACTTTTTTAAAATCGAGTTTGCAGCACCCTCATCCGTGATCAACCACGTCTGTTTAGGTGCAAGTTGTTTCATGTACGCCACAATTGCTTCGGCTTTTGAATGACCACCAGCAACTGCCACAATACATTTTATATGCGTGAGATCCTCTATTTGTAAACCGATACGAGGAATCTTATAAACGACCTTGCCTTGAGCATCAAAGAAATACCCGAATGCCTCACCTACGGCTTTGTCATCTTTCAACATGCTTATTATACCACTAGACATGTCTCGACGCTTAGCCATATGCATTGCTTCTCCAATACTGTGGATAACAGCATTGCTTTCCTTGATTAAGCTCAAAACTTCTTGAATACTCGGCTCTTCAAGAAGAGGTTCGTACGTTCTCTCACTTAATTGTTCGGGTACATACAGGGCTCTGTGATTCCCTCCTGTTTGTAATGCCATTTTACCACTAATTGAGTTGGCTTGTATATCAACTGACTCGCCGACACCACCTCTGGCTGGTAGAAAAGTTAAATCGCGTTTGATGGAGAGGCGTGTTGTTAATTGATCTGCCACTTGGGCCATCGTTGTCCCACCCATTACTGCAATTAAATTTTTACCTTCAGGCAACAAGAGCGCTAACTTTGCAGATACACTCTTACCCATTGCGTCTAAAACTTTAGGTTGTTCATCAGAATCCCCTGATACAATCAAACAATTCTCGATGCCTAAAATTCGACTAAGTTCTTGTTCATCTTGTCGAACACCAACCAAATTATCCACTACTTTTTCAAGGCCGTGTAGAACTGATATGCCTTGATCCGTTAACATCATTCCTGATGTACCGACAACGATAAGTTCCTGCTTTCGCAAAAAATCCGTCTCGGTTCTCATAACGCGTTCGCTAAGATTTAAGGTTGTTGCCAACGTTCTTCGACCAACGGGCATCATCCACTCTACCTGTCTTAAAACAAAATACCGCTGTTTTAAAACTTTAATCATGTCTGGTGCAATCGCGTCAATCCATTCTAATTCTTGATGCATCTTGCACCTGCTCTCTTGTGGGGCATAAAATGTCCCGCAGTGTCGCATTATGACCCATCAATCTCAAAAAAACAAAGCACGATAACATTCTGCGTTAATCAAAGTGTCTTCATACCTTTATTACAAGACAAATTATAGCAGTTTATTTTATGCTTTGCAAGCACTTCAACCGACTATCTACTTTGTTAGCAATTGCCGTTTGATATGCCAGATAAGGGTCATAATGTTCCTAATCCTTGTAGCGTTTTCTCGCCGATGATGATGGAACGTTCATGTTTTCACGATATTTCGCAACTGTCCGTCTCGAAATATCGATGTTTTGTTTCATTAATTGTAAAACTATTTTTTGATCCGATAAAGGTTTCATCTTATCTTCAGCATCAATCAATTCTTGCATCGTTAACATAATCGCTTTTGATGATAATGCCTCAGCGTTTTTCTTGTTTTTATTTGCGACTTGTCCAAAGAATGATTTTAATTCATAAACACCCGACTCGGTCTCAATGTATTTATCATTAACCGTTCGGCTAATGGTTGATTCATGAACATCCAAGGCAGCCGCGACTTCTCTTAAAAGTAGTGGTTTAATTGGTTTCGTCTTATCAGAAAAAAAAGCAGCCTGATATTTCAGAATATATTGACCAACTTTTAAAATCGTATCCCCACGTTGTCTTAATCCATTGACTAACCATTCATATTCGCGCTTTTTATCAGCCAAATACTTAGTTACCTCCGGATCATTACCTTTTGACATATCATCAAAATATTTTTGTTGAAAAACAATTTCGGGCTGTGCCCCGCGAACCTTAAATAAGGTTAGTTCATCATTAATATTTTTTAAAACGAGATCCGGATATATTTTACCAATTCTAGGTGTTCCAAAGCCAGCACCCGGATTAGGTGATAATGTTCTAACAAAATCAGATATTTCTTGAATATCAGAAATGTTAACGCCATATTCACGTGCGATATGCTGCCACTTACGATCAACAAAGTCATCAAAGTTATCCTTAATAACAACGTAGGCCAACTCAGGCGCTGAACTGTCCAAATCAATCTGCAACATAATATTTTCTTGTAAGTTTCGAGCACCAACGCCAGGCGGATCAAGACGCTGAATCAACGTTAACGCATCCAATAACATAATTGGTGGAATTCCCGATTCTTCCGCTAAATCGTCCAAGTTAGCACTAAAATAACCCGTTTGTTCAACATAGTCAACAAGGTAAAGAACAACTTTTCTCAGTGGCGTTTGACGCATCGTTAAGTAGATTTGATCTAACAGGTAATCTAATAATGATTGTGCTTCATCAGAGCTAACTGAGTTCATGTAATCATTGTCGCCATCTGTCGTTAAAGAGACCTTATATTGCGACTCCCCGGCTTGGATAATTTGGTTATCGTCAACTGTTTCAATTAAAGGGTTTTCCATGACTTTATCGTTAATGAACTGTTGTAAATCTTCTATATTATATTGCAACATTTTAATTGACTGTTGTAATTCTGGCGTCATTGCCAATTTCTGGATTTGTGATTGTTGCTGTTTAAACTTCTGTTCAAATGCCATTTTATTCTCAACCTCCACTTTCGCTGCTTGTTTTTCTCGCCTAATTCAGATAAACTATTAGATGTACTGCGCCGTTGGTGTAATGGATAGCACGTAAGATTCCGGTTCTTGAGCTGAGGGTTCGACTCCCTCATGGCGCATCATAATTGACATTAATCAACCCACGTCCATCGTGAGTTGATTTTTTATTTAAAATAAGCCATCGCGATGATATGTAGTTCATCCTCTATTCCTTATTATATAGTAATTGCATGCGTTTACACAACAAATTGAATACGAAACAATTATTTATATATCACAGCCTACTAAAATAACGAATTGTACGATTTTTAAAACAAAAAAATGGTCTTCCTCGTATTTCTACGAAGAAGACCATTTTGATTTAACCAGAACTCACTTATTTTGAACGTTCGCGTTTGAACCACATACCTGATCCCATGACTGCTAACAGAATTAAGCCTATCACTGATAAACCTGATTCTTTTACGTCATTGGTTTGAGGCAATCGAGATTGTGATGTTACGTTATTATTCGAAACAGGCGTTTTACCATCTGTCGGTGTTGTTGGGTTGGTTGTTCCCGGCCCTGGCATGCTACCGACAAACTCAATCCCAACTTCACTCGTGTAACTAGCCGCTTTTACGGGTTGACCGAATGTACTAAAACCGACAGATAACCCTAAAAGACTAACTATTAGAGCACTCATTAGTTTTTTTCTCATATCAATACCTCGTCTGTTTTGACTACTTATCTTCTTTGTCATCTGTTTGCATTTCTGCCATAATCTGACGTTTTGCTTCTTCGATGGCATCTTCTTTATCTTTTTTGTTGCGACGACGTGCTAGGAACCAAATGATGAATAACACCAGGAGGATCAATAGGACCCCTGCCAAGATATACCACATCGTGTAGTCATGTTCCAAGTTAACCGCTTTTTTGTTTAATTTATCTGCCGCTGCACCATCAATTGTGAAGTTTTCGTTCCATTTCCACTTATTCGCACCGGAAGTTGCCGTCATTTCTAAACGGTATTTACCGGGGGCAAAGGGTTGGTTATTCCAAAAAATACCATAATTGAAGTTCGTGTTAGGCGCCAGCGTCATGTTTGAAGTGGTTGAGGCAAAGAGCACCTTACTACCATTTCTCGAATAAACTTTACCATCAACTTTTAAGTTACGGATTGGTGTCATTGTTGGGTTTTGTAAATTTACTTTTAACGTATTACGAAAGTTAACTGATCCAGGTTCAATGCCTAGCAGCTTCATATCGGGTTTAACAACACTTTCTGTTTCAGTTAAGGTCGTCCCGATGACGAAGGCGTAACGGTTTTTAATCTGAACGTTACTTTTCGATTTTGATTCGCTATCTTTATCGATTTTTTCGTAAAAGTACAACCCACCATCAATTTCACCATCATATTGCTTGGCTGGCATTGTGATATGGAAAGTATGAACGACACTCTTCTTTGCGGGTACCGTCACTTCCACATCCGATTTAACAATCGAAGAAAGCGGATTAGTCATTGTCTTATCCAGCTTAGGTTTCACCTGACTATATTCAACTACCCCGTTATCGTTGGTCATTGCTGAATTCGCTTCAGCCATAACAACAACGTCCTTGCTAGTTGCATTTTTTAATGTGACAGTAATATCCTGTTTTTGATTAGGTTTCATCTTCAAATTAAAAAATGTTTGACGTTTATCAATTTGATTTTTCGGAATATTTGCGGTTACCGCAAAGTTCATTTCAGCAGCTTGTGCTCGTTGAACGTGCCCTCCACCAAATAAGACCAACCCTGTCACAAATGCCATAATGATTCCAACTGTTTTTTTCAATGTAAAAATCCTCTTTCCTCTCAATTTGCCTCTATGGGGCAGCAATCAATGTCCATGTAAATATTGATGTGTACGTTTCGCCTGCTACTTTTTCAGAAAAACCAGGTACCGTTAGTTTTACAGATTCGTTACCTTTAGAATCTGAACTAAGAGGCGACATGTTACCCATCGCTAACGTCCATGTTCCCGCAGGATTATCCGAAAGTCCATCGGTTTGAACAACTGTAGCATCACGATTAGTACCCAATAGCTTTGTCCTATTAGGAGAAATATTTGACCCTGCAATTGTATTATGACCTTCTATATTATCCAATAATAATGAGGCACCTTTAAGTACACCACCGTTCGCGCTGGTAAATGGAGTATTACGAACGTCTAATTGCCAGTTACCAGACGTATTATTGGTTATCTGCGCGTAATTGGGCACATCACGATAGCTTCCTATACCAGTCGTTACCCAGCCACCCGTAACTGGATCTCGGTGCCCAGACAAATCGGCCACTTTATCAAAGGTAGCAAAATAAGTCTCGGTGGTTCCTGAAATCTCGTGTGAACCGAAATGTAAGTCAGATATATAATCCATTCTCACATCACCAGTGGTTGGTGACGTACCCGGGTTTAGAGGTTGTACCGGTTTTGATGGATCTAACGGATCAACTGGACCAGACTTTTCAAGTAGCGTTAGATTTGTGTCCGTTGTGGCTGATTTACCATCCGTCGCAACTGACGCCGCATTAGCTACTGAATTTCCCATTATTGAAACCGCAAAAAGGGGGACAATGGCTAATGCTAGTCGAATATTCTTATTTAAGCGCATTGTGTTCACCTGTCCCTTTCTGCATTTTATAATGCTGCGTCTTTTAAAGTCCACGTAATTGTTGATTCATATTTTTCTTTTAATTTAGTAGCAGTACCAGGAACTTCTAATGAAGCTTTAGTAACAGCCAAATTATTAACTCCCATACCTGTATTAATTTTTGCGTCCATTACTGGAACGGCCGTCCCAGATCCATCTAGCGCTACGGTAGCTGCAGGTGTAGGAGCATATGTCGTGCCGTTAAGGTTCGTAGCAGCACCATTTGTTAATGTTAATTTAGCACCATTTAGTTTAGCACCTGTCGTTGTTAGTCCCGTAAATTCCGTGTTAGAAACGCTTAAATTCCAACCCACATTTGAGCCACGGTTATCATCCACTTGAATACCATCAACCGTTGATTGATCATAAGTTGCTGTTGTCCCGCTAATTTCTTGATCCCCAAAATCGACGCTTGGTGCTTTAACTAAATCAAGAGCTCCACCATTAACTGTGCTTTCTGTAAAGTTAACATCGCCCTTTGTTTCCTTTGTAACATCGGCAGCATGAACTGCTGGTGCGACTGTTGAGAATAATGTTACGGCCAAAAGTGCCGTTGTTGCGATTGCTGTTTTTTTCATTGTTATTTCCCCTTTTCTTTTAAACCTAATTTGAAATCTCGATTAGATGCCTGCGTCAGTCAAGGTCCATGTTAAGTCAGTTTTATAAGTGGCATTAGCCGTTTTAGCTGCCTTACCTGGAACTTCTAATGAAATTGCTTCCTTTGAGGTATCCGTTGCTGATCCATCTGTATATTTACCAAATGAATCAGTCCAAGTACCCATACCTTGACCTTTACCGGCTTCAACAACCTGAACGTCTTGACCAATAGTTGGTGTAATAACGCCACTATTTAAGGCAGTTGGTGTTGTTGTTGTGTCCATGTTACTAGAATTAAACACTTGTCCTGACATTTTTAATGCCGCACCTTCTAAATCAGCAGTTCCGTTATTAAATTGTTTATTTTGAGTTACTGAAAGTTTCCAGCCGATATTGGTACCACGGTTATCAGTTACCTGTAGGTAGTTAGCACGTTTAATTTCTTTACCATCTTTATCTTTTAATACAGTTGGGTTAGCATAGTAAGTTTCCGTATTACCAGAAATTTTATGATCTAATCCAAAATCAAGATTAGAAATGTAATCGATTGATAAAGGACCAGCTGTTCCGGGACCTGGATTGTCTGGATCAGTTGGGTCTACAGGGTCAACTGGATTTGTTGGGTCAACTGGATCCGTTGGATCTGTTGGGTCAACACTATCCACGAAACCTACTTGACCTTTTTCAGTATAAGTTTGTGTATTATCCGCACTTACTGATGGTGCTGCTACTAAACCTAATGTTGTTAAAACAATTGCACTTGTTACAATTTTAGTCGTTTTCATTTTAATTTCCCCTTTTGGTTATCCCCGAGTTATTTTACTTTAAAAATTGATTTAATTTTATAAACCAACGTCAGATAATGTCCATGTTAAATCTGTCGTGTATGAAGCAACATTTTTTGCTGAGTTACCAGGCACTTCTAATGAAACTGCTTTTGAAGCCGTGTCTTTAGCAGCGTCAGTATCATAAACACCAAATGCATCTGTCCAAGTACCCATACCTTGATTTTTACCAGCCGTTAATACTTTAATATCATCTCCCGGTGTCATGGTCATAGTTGCATTGTCAATGGCCGGAATGTTTGAAGGATTATTTAAGTCCATATTTTTAGAATTTAACGTTTGATTCGTCATTTGTAACTTAGCGCCGTCTAAATCAGCCTTACCATCATTAAACTGTGCACCCTGTTTAACTGTGAGATACCAACCAATATTTGAACCACGTTTATCTGTCACTTGTAAATAGTTAGCACGTTGTACCTCTTTACCGTCTTTATCCGTAGCTTTAATAGGTTTAGCGTAGTAAGTTGTATCATCACCAGATATTTTATTATCTGATCCAAAATCAAAGTTAGACACGTAATCAATTGATAAAGGACCTGCTGTACCGGGAGTACCAGGATCCGTTGGATCAACGGGATTCGTTGGGTCTGTTGGATCAATTGGTTTTGTTGGGTCTTTATCCTCAATAAATCCAATTTTACCCGTTGATGTAATTGTCTCTGTATGATCTGCTGCATGTACAGCTGGTGCTGCAGCTAAACCTAATGTCGATAAAACAATTGCGCTTGTTAGAATTTTAGTTGTTTTCATTTTAATTTCCCCTTTTTAGTTAATAACCGTCTTTTATTGTTTAAATCTTATAGTCCAGAATCTGTTAATGTCCATGTAATATCTGATACATATTTTTCTGCTACTTTTTTGCTATCACCAGGGACAGCTAATTGAACAGATTTTTTAGCTTTTTCTGCGTCTTTAGTTGCATTACCAAATGCTTCAGCCCAAGTACCAGAACCTTCCCCATCTTTAGCTTGCATAACTAATTTATCACCTGAACCTGCAGCAATATCAACGCTACTTGTTACTGTTGATGGCGCTGGTTTTGCTGCATTGTTATCACCATTACGTGTTTCAGGGTTTGACAATGTAATTGTTGTCCCATCTAACGTTTTATTCGTTATCTCACTTGTGAACGCCTTTGATTGTTGAACTGAAAGTTTCCAACCCGAAACTGTTCCACGGTTATCTGACACTTGCAAGAAGTTAGCAACATCTTTTTTAGTGCCGGCAACGGGATCAACCGTTGTCACCGTAACCAATTCAGAATTGTAAACTTCATTGTTACCAGACATTTTTTGTTTACCAAAGTTAAAGTTAGACACATAATCAATTGATAAAGGTCCACCCGTACCAGGATTTACTGGATTTGTTGGATCCGTTGGATCAACAGTACCAGGATCAGTTGGATCAATAACACCAGGTCCCGTTGAACCGTCATTTTTTTCCATTTCAATTTTACCGTGTGATGTATAAGCCTGTGTTTCTGCTGCATGTGCAGTTGTTACGACAGCCCCAGCCATCCCTGCTCCAAGTAATGCACCTAATAATAATTTGTTAGTGTTTTTCATTATATATACCCCCGTATATGTTTTATTTATAAATTAGTATCCGTCAAAGTCCAAGTTAATTCAGACTTATAGGCACCTGCGACTTTTTTTGATTCAGCTGGAACAAACAACGAAATACTTTGTTTAGCTGATGTATTATCTTTACCAAAACGTTCTGTCCACGTTCCAACACCATTATCAGTCTTAGCCGTCATAACGGAAACCGCCTGTCCATCAGGTTTAATTTCCGCCTTACTGGCCGGCGTTGGTTGATGTGCATTGGTCCCACTCATAGTCCCATTCATTAAAGCGATAACAGTTCCATCTAATTGGTTCTTACCATTCATAAATGGTTGAGCCTGTGCAACTGTCATTTTCCAACCGGCATTTGATCCCCGATTATCTGTAACCTGAACGTAATTCGGATAGTCGCCTACCTTGCCGTTCTTATCAACTAACTGGTCAAGCTGTGCGTAATAAACACTATCTTTACCTGAAATCTGTTGCTGACTAAATTGTATATTTGATACGTAATCAATTGATAAAGGTCCCTGTGTCCCCGGGTTAACGGGTTTGACAGGCTTCAATGGATCTGTTGGGTCCGTTGGATTAACTGGCGGTGTAACGTCAGTATTTTCCACAAAATCAACGGTTGCTTGCGATTGGTAGCTTACCGTATTAGCCGAAACCTGTAGTGCAGTGAACCCGATGGGCACTACGCAACCTAAAAGAATCCCCATAATCATATTTCTTTTCAACATCGTATCCCCTCCCCTCATGAGATTTTGGTGTTTTTATAATATTAGCAAAATGCTAATGATTAACGTTTGTTAAGCAAGGTTTATGGCGCGTCTGTCAGCGTCCATGTTATTTCCCCTGCATATTTTCCTGCTTTAAGTGAGGTATTGTTACCATTAAGGTTCGCAATAATCCCCTGTTTGGCATCCCAAGTGACATCTTGAGTGGGTGCCGTCTTACCAGATCCAACAACGACACTTCCACTATCTAAATCCGTGGCAACATTATTAGTATCAATATATTTCAGAACGCCCTTTAAGCTGTTAGACCCATTCGTTAAAGGCTTCGAAACCTTTGCCGTTAAATTCCAACCTTGCTGACCAGCATTAGCAATCGATACCTTAGCCTTATTGTTATCTTGACGTTGCAGGTTAAAGTTTTCTGTACTATAAGGTAACATCACCCCGGATGTTGCCCCGTAGCTTATCGCATCAGGTGCAGAAGTGATTTTTAAGTCACCACCTGTAACGGTAATGTCTATTGTAATTTCTTTACCAGCTGCATTCGTAATTGTTGCTTTGTAAGTACCAGCGGGTGAAGTCGCTAATAATGTTGTCGATTTAACACTAACTGCAGAATTAGCACCAGTCTCAAGTATCCAACCTTTAGCTTCACTCTTTGATATAATCAGCGCCTTCAACTCAACATCAGATAATTTGGCAATATCCGTCGTTTTTGTGTCGAATTTATGCGCATAAACTGCAGAATCTTTATCAGTTACCGTATCGCTATCCGTGACATTAACTGGTATCGCAATCTTAGCAACTTTATTAGGGCTAACAACTGTATCTGTTAAAAGCATATCTTGGACGTAGTGTCCCACTTTTCCAGTATTAACTGGATTTTTTGACGGATTTGATGTATCGATTTTTAACGTATGTCCGATAGTGTTCAAAATCTTAATATCACTAATTAAATCTTTTTCAACCGTCGAAACAGTTCCACCGACTTTAATATTCTGTGTGATTGGTGTTGCACCTAAAGTAATTAAGTTAACGGTTACTTTCACAGCAGGATCTTGTTCATGCTTCTTGTCATCAATTGCTGTAACGGTTAATTCATTTAAACCTGGTTTTAACTTCGTAGAATCAATATTCGCAGAATAAGGGATTGACGTATTGGGTGTCACCGTATCATATGCATTCTCCGTTGTCGCTGAAGTTGATTTATCCGGGTACGTAATTTTTATACGTCCCTTAGTACTATCCTTATCTTTAACAGTTCCGGTAATCTTAAGCCCGGTAACTAAATCCGCGTACGCATTAATTGTTGAAGGTGTCGCCGTTGCGACAGGCGCCTCCCCGGGTTGAACTTCGTTATAAGTCAGGTAAGAACCATTTACCAGAGCTTCACCCGGAGCCAACGTTTTTGGACTGGCTTTGATTACAAAACCACTATCAGTTTCATCAATGGTTCCCGAAAGTTTATCACCGGGCTTCAAAATATTATAAATCCCAATATTACCCGCATCACCAGTCGGATCATTGGCGGGATTGGCTAGAGTTCCTTCCATTCCTGTTCCAGTTACGCCACCCTTAAAGTAGCTTCCTATATCCTCAGGAGAATATATTCTGTTTGATACACCTTTTTTTGTATTAATATTTCCGGCTGTATAATTTGTCCAGCCTCCCATCCTGTTGCCATCAGGATCATTTAATCTATAGTTCAGCGTATGTTTACCACCTACCATCTTAAATCCGGCATTTGCTCCTAAACTCATTACTGGAACAGCATCAGTATCAACAAACGTATCGGCAGCTTCGACAGCCCCAATATCTCTAGCAGTCGTATCATTATTCGTAATGCTGAAATAACTAGAAATCCCACCATCAGTATCGTAAATTTCTATAAAAGTATAGCTTAGTTTATACGTTGGATCGTACATTGTTGCTTTAAATCCAGTATGACCCGTATTTTTATAAAGTTTGTAATCAATTATCTTCCCCATTTTTACTGCACTCTCGATTGTATAAACATCTTTAGCATCACTAGCCACAAACCCATAACCACGATCATCCGGAATCACACCGTTAATTATAATTCCATATGATTTTTTGGGATTTGGGCTTTTAAATGTCTTTTCAGGAAGTCCAACATAAGACCAGCTAGATGCATTTGAGCTACCGCTGTAATCTTTATTATTAGTTAACGCACTCGGTTGAAATGGCTGTAGCCCCTTCCCATCGGTGCTATTATCATTACCAAAGTATAAAACAGGTTCATCAGTCAACCCTTGTTGTCCCGATGGCGAAACATATTCTTTTGCCGAGGTAGCCGAATAATCCTTTGCTTCCCATGTTTCACCAGTGGGGTCAGCCCCAGCCCCCTCTACATAACCAGCGGTAGGAACCGCCACTTTAGTTTTATCTTTGCCTGTTACCGCTTTTTCAACTTTAGTTGTTGAAGATTTTTCCTTTGTTTCATCTTTTACAACTGGAATATTTTTATCTTCCGTAACAGAAGTTTCTTCTTTTACTTTTTGAGCGTCAGCATTAGCTGTAATTTTCTCAAACCCGCTTTTTGGATCATTAGCTAACTGACTTGATTCTTGCGTAGAGACCGTTGAGTCATCACGACTTACCGCATTGACGACAGTTCCAGCGGGTACCATACCTGCTAGAATAATCCCCGTCATTAATACAGTTGAAACCCATCTTTTTTTATTACTGTTGTTCCCTTTCATCATTTAGCCCCCCTAAATTGTTACACTACATTCTTAACTTTATTATCATATGTTTGATTCATTAAACATTGCCGAAAATGAAGTTATATTTACTTAACCCCATTGTCCCCTCCAATATTTTACTCACCAACTTAGTCCTATATTCGTCTGACAAATTTTAACCATTCACAGTATACACAAAATCTGGTTTAATGCGACACCTATTTTTTTTATTTTTTCGATATTATTGATAATATGCCAGTAATCGTTTTCATTTCATATAATATTAATTTATTTATTCGGGTTAAAAGCAGATATATCAACGTTTAAATCGCATTTACAATTTCCGTGCCAGCTACGTCAACAATATATCTTAAATATATTTTAAAAACTTTTTTATCATAATCCCCTCATATTGTTAACGGGATTGACTATCAGAATAAAAAAACGTGTTTTTAAGTTATTCCACCTTACTCGTTCGCCTGTTTTAATCATCATTTTTCCATAACTGAGAGATGAATGAGCCGCTTTGAACCAACCTATTATTTTGTAAAACCTCACTTATGTGATCAGATTTTAATGTCCAATCCATTGTTATATCTCAATTTTGTAAATAAAGTCTGTTGGTAATCACCATAAACTTCTGCATATCCGTCGAAGGTTTAGTGACTCTTATGCCTGTTTGGTTTAAAAATAACTTTGATAATAGGCTGTCCACAACAAAAGAAAACCAATAACATGCTTATTCGTCTTCTTTTACTTATTTTTTGTCATGAATTCCGTAAACAAATAATATCATGACCTTATTTTCTTTTCAAATATGACGCTCATAGTACACTTTTCCTGGTATTTTTATGCATTTATGCGAAGTATATACATTGTTTTTGAATATTTAAATCGGTTTCATATCACATGCTTAACATGATTTCCTTACTATCACCCTCCTCTTCAACCGTAATTAGCTAAATTCTTTCAATTTTAATATTTCAACTATTGCTTAGGGAACAAGATTCTATTTTGTAAAGTACAAAAAATCTGTTATCAGCGGTAAGGTTCCCTACCACAAACAACAGATTTTATCAGGCTAATATAATAATAACCTTACGTTTTTTTCCAACTTTTCCTACATCTGTAATCTCTAAAAACGCTAACAATTACCATTAATTTAACTATCTTTTATGGCGCACTTGTCAATGTCCATTCAATTTCTCCAGTGTATGTCCCTACTTTAAGCGAAGTATTGGAACCATTGAGGTTAGCAATAATCCCCTGTTTGGCATCCCACGTCACATCCTGAGTTTCTGCCGTCTTACCCGATCCGACAATAACACTTCCGCTATCCAAATCCGTGACAACGTTGTTCGTATCAATATATTTCAAAACACCAGTTAACGTATTAGAACCTGACGTCAGTTTTTTTGAAACCTTTGCCGTTAAGTTCCAACCTTGCCGACCAGTATTAGAAATTGACACTTTAGCCGTACTATTATCTTGACGCTGCAAGTTAAAGTTTTCTGAACTATATGGTAACATTACTCCGCCCGTTGCCCCATAATTCATTGTGTCAGGTGCTGCAGTTATTTTCAAACCACCCGCAACGGTAATATCTATTGTGATCTCTTTACCATCCGAATTTTGGATAACTGCTTTATAACTTCCGCCACCAGAAGTTGCCGTCAGCGTCGTTGATTTAACACTAACTGCAGAATTAGCACCCGTTGCAAGCATCCAACCTTTAGCTTCACTATTCTTTAAAATAAACGTATCCAGTGCAGCCTTACTCGTTAACACTGAGATGGCATCACTGGTTGTGCTGAAGCTCTTCGCGTAAACCGCAGAATTATCAACAACAACCGTATCGTCATCCGTGACGTTCACAGGTACGGGAATGTTAACAACTTCTTTAGGCAAAGTTGTTATATCCGTCAATGTCATATCCTGGATATAGAAGCCGGGAACTTTATTATTAAGTGGTTTACCCGACGGATTTTTGCTATCAATTATTAACGTATGACGGTTTGAGTTCATAATCGTTATATTTGTTATTAACTTAGATTCATCCGTTGAAACCGTCTCACCCGTTTTAATTCTTTGCATAACGGGTGTTGCACCTAATTTAAATAGGTTAACGGTAACCGTTACAGGCGTATCCTGTTCAAAATCATTTTCATCAACAGCCGCAACAATGATTTTATTTGCGCCTACCTTTAGCTTAGAAACATCTATTGCCGCAGTATAATCGATAGACTTACCAACCGTAATCGTGTCATACTTGTTATCTGATAGTGAAGACATTGAACCATCTTCATATGTCAGTTTAATACGACCTTTAGTACTATCTACATCAGAAACCTTACCTTTAATTGTTAGCACATCTTTTTGATCTGCGTAGGCATTAATAGTTGGCGATGTTACCGTCGCAACAGGCGGAACGCTCGGAGTTACCTCTTTATAGGTTAAGTAAGACCCATTAGTAAGTGTTTCCCCTGGTGCCAGCATTTTAGAATTAGTCTTAATGATGAACCCACTATCTCTGTCACTATTATTAATTCCCGTAAGTGTTTTAGTAGGATCTTTAATATCGTAAATACCGATATTAGTTCCAGCCGCATAATTCTCCATCCCCGTCCCAGGTACCCCACCGTTGAAATATTGGCCCACATTCGCCACATTCAAAAGTTTTTTTGGATAGCTTCTTGTACTGTTGATGTTTCCAGCCGTATAATTTGTCCATCCGCCCAATTTAGCATTGGTATTTGGGTCCCTTAGACTAAAGTTTAAGGTATGCGAAGTCCCCACCATTTTGAATCCATTACCAGGTCCCAGACTGTTAACAGGAACCGCGTCATTATCCACGTAGGTATCGACGCCTTCTACTGCCCCAATAGCTCGACTACTTGTGTCACTATTAGTAATACTGAAATAACTGTATAAGCCACCGTTTGCATCGTACATTTCTTCAAATGTATAACTCAACTTATATACCGTATCGTACATTATTGCTTTAAATCCGGTACCGGCTTTATTTTTATATAAATGATACCCATTAATTTTATTACTTGCCGATGGTCTTCTACCCACAGCGGACTCAATCGTACTAATTGTGGGAGAAGATAACCCCACCGCGTATCCACGATCTGCCGGTATCGAATTGTCGATTATTATTCCGTAATATTTTTTGGGGTCAGGATTTTTACTAGTATCAGTTGTATAAACCCAACTAGATGCGTTCGTTACTCTGTTATATGCATTATTATTTGTTAATGAGCTGGGCTGAAATGCAAACGCAGAGTTTCCAAAATACAAAACGGGTTCATCGTTTCTACCTTGTTCCCCCGACGGAGAAACGTACGCTGTCGCTGACGAATTGGCAAAATCTGTACTAGTATCCCAATCCGTATTAATGGCTCGGGTTGTTGGTCCCATGTAACCGGCGGCAGGTACTGCTGCCTTAGCCTTAACCACCTTATCAACTTTAACAGATGAAGATTCTTCTTTTGCTTTTGTCGTATCATCTTTTACAGTAGAGACATTTTTATCTTTCGTAGTGGGTACTTCTTTATCCGTTACAATAGAAGAATCCTCCTTTGCTTTTTGAGCATCAGCATCTTCCGTGATTTTTTCGAACCCACTTTTTGGATTATCAGTTATTTGACCTGTTGCTTGGTTCGAAACTACTGAATCATCGCGACTTACCGCTTTGACTACGGCTCCGGCGGGTATCATACCTGCCAGAATAATGCCTGTCATTAACACTGTTGAAACCCATCTTTTTTTACTACTGTTATTCCCTTTCATCATTTAGCCCCCTAAACTGTCGCAACCCATACTAAGACTCACTGCCTTAGTTCAACTCTCTTTCATTTTGAAAATAACCCTATGCATTCACGCGATTATTGATTTCCATACAAACAATTAACCCCATTAACAATTTATATAAAAAAACGCAACATTATTTTGTTTAAAACTATTCATTTATATATCCTCTAAGAACCCGCATCAACAATCGTTTGGTCAACGTGTAGAAGGTAAATGAACCATGATTCAACCGAGATTTTAATTTTTAGAATTTCATTCATATAAGGCCGTTCCTTAAATTTTTTAATGAAAGACACTACTCTTTTCACACTTGTTTTTGCCATAATGACAATTCTGTCCATTTTACTCATCTCCTTCATTTTGTTTATAAACAATATCGATAACAGGTTATTCACGATGCCTTTAAGGCATTAACGTGATTTTTATCATCGCACAAAATTACATCGCGCAATCCACAATTGGATAGTATCACTCAACTTTCCCCTTTTCAAATAAGACGCCCTGAAAAGACACGCCTTAACTTTTTTATACACTTTAGTAGGATATACTCATAAATTAACGCATATTATGCCGTCCTTTATCACGTTCACTCACATTATTTTACCTTCTAAATAGTTAAAATTTATTTTAAACAATTAGGTTCTTTCATTTGACCTTTTTTGACCAAGAAGGTAAAATTACTTTATGTTAGATTAAACAACAAATTTGGAGGTTTTTAATTATGAATGTAGTTCCTACAGTTATTGAACAATCTGCTGGTGGCGAACGCGCCTATGACATTTATTCTCGTCTATTAAAAGACAGAATTATTATGCTTTCTGGTGAAGTTAATGACGATATGGCAAACGCGATTATCGCTCAATTGCTTTTCTTAGATGCTCAAGACTCAGAAAAAGATATTTCAATTTACATTAACTCACCCGGCGGTTCCGTTTCTGCCGGTTTGGCTATCTACGATACAATGAACTTCATCAATGCTGATGTTCAAACAATCGTTATGGGTATGGCTGCTTCAATGGCTAGTGTCTTAGCTACTGCTGGTACAAAGGGCAAACGTTTTGCCTTACCTAACTCAGAGATTATGATTCATCAACCACTTGGTGGCGCTCAAGGTCAAGCAACAGAAATTGAAATTGCTGCTGCACACATCTTGAAGACAAGAACATTAATCAACAAGATTTTGGCTGACGCAACTGGTCAAGATATTGAAATTCTTAACAAAGATACAGATCGTGATAACTATATGACTGCTGAACAAGCAAAAGAATATGGTTTGATTGATGAAATTATGACTAACAAAAAGGGTCTTAAATAATTTTTGACGCTTCAAAGGCACTGACAAGTTAATTGTTGGTGTCTTTTTTTGAGCGAAAAATTACTCGTATTGACCCTTACTATGCTATACTGACGCTATTAAACGAAGGTAGGAATGATAAAAATGGATATTTCAATTATTGATGCATCAAAAGTAAAACGCGATCTTGGTCTCGTGATTGGTGATCCAAATGCACCAAAAACGATTGTGGAATTTATTAATGTTCGTTGCCCTTACTCTAAAGAATGGTTTGAAAAATCTAAAGAAACTCTAGATGGTTATATTGCAGATGGTAAAGTCAAACGTGTCATTAAACTCTTTGATAAAGAAAAAGAATCCTTACAACGAGGCAATATTGCGCATCACTACTTGCCACTAGATAATTCACAAAAGTCATATGATTTAATTACTGAATTATTCAAAACGCAAGAAACTTGGAAGGATTTCACACTTGAAGAAGTTGCTACTTATATGGAAGAAACGTTTAACTTAACGGATGTCTCGGACAAAGTAGCGATTGACGCTATTATTAATGAAGCGAATGCTGCACATATCCAATTCGTTCCAACCGTGATTGTTGATGACCATATTTTTGATGAATCAATTGATATGACAACATTAAAATCATATTTAGATAACTAAGGCCACAAAAAAACCAGATAATCATAATAACTGAGATTTCAGTCATTATGATTATCTGGTTTTTTATCGTTCACTAACCTTTTAATCCTTTAGCTTGTCTGACCATATCTTCAACGACAATATCAAAAATATCCCCAAGGCTGGCACAATATTCTAGTATTTTCCATGGATAATTTGTATGGAAGTGTAACTTCATTAGGTCAGTGTCACCGGCAACCATCAGACTATCACCCTCAAATTGACGGACAATCTCATCATACAAACGATCCTCGTCTAGCGTACTACCCTCAAGCAATAATTGTACATCATATTTAAATTCAATCATGAAACCCACCCTTTCAAGACGTTGATTTATTTTTCACCAATTCGAACTTTTTCAGCAAATTCATTAATTTTTCGTAATCGATGATTAATCCCCGACTTTGAAATTGGACCTCCTGGCACCAAGTCGCCAAGCTCTTTCAAGCTAACTTCTTGATGTACCAATCGGGTTTCAGCAACTTCTTTTAATTTAGAGGGTAGCTGACCTAACCCAACAGAATGCGCGATGAATTCGATATTCGCAATTTGTTTATTTGCGGCATCGGCAACCTTGTTCATGTTTGCCGTTTCACAGTTAACCATGCGATTTACCGAGTTACGCATATCACGGACAATTCTAATATCTTCAAACTTCAACATAGCTGTGGTTGCGCCAATCAATGATAAGAAATCAGCAATTTTTTCTGCTTCTTTCAAATAAACAATATAACCACTACGACGTTCAGTCATCCTCGCGTTGAAGCCAAATTTATTAATCATCTCGCAAATCGTTTGGTTATGTTCTTCATAAACAGAATAGATTTCCAAATGATAACGGCTGGTTTCAGGATTGTTGACTGAACCACCCGCCAAGAATGCGCCCCGTAAATATGAACGCATCATCATATCATCATGTGACAATAAATCAGTTGGCACACCCATCTTAAGTTGCATATCTTCAATAATATCCAAATCTTTTAAGACAAAGTCGCTTCCTGTTTTCAATCGCACAATATAAATGTTATTCTTTTTTAATTTCATTTTACGACGCACTAATAGTTCGCTCGTAATATCATAAAATTCATTCAAAAGTTCATAGATTCGTCGCGCAATTGCGGGATTTTCAGTCTGAACATTTAAAACAAATTGATGATTAATAATACTCAAAGAGCCGTTCATTCGAATCAACGCCATTAACTCTGCTTTGGCGTTGTTTCTCCGGACTTTGAGGGTTGTTAATTCTTTTTTTACTTCACTTGCATATGACATTTATTCACCTTATCTTCGTGCTAACTATGCTCTCTGTGTCTTAATTCATGATTTGGTCGACCAACTAAGTCCATTAATTCCTCAACAACCTTGTTGCCGTCATGAAAGACACCCTGATCTTTTAATTTTAGGAAATTCGATGAGATAACACGGCAGTGTTGTTCCCTTAATCCGTTAAAATCGTGTTCAACTTGAATTAAGTTTTCATCATATTTTTCTTTGTCCATGTAACCTTCTGGTACCTGCGCCGTATTTACAAGGACTGTATTTACGAAACATTGACCCAAATACGCATTCAAAATTCGAACGTGATCCGCATCCGTAAAGTGTTCTGTTTCACCCTTTTGCGTCATGATATTACAAATGTAAACAACTTCAGCTTTTGTTTCTGCCAAAGCTTTTCCCACATTCCCAATAACTAAGTTCGGTAAAATACTTGTGAATAAACTACCGGGCCCAAGGACAATCTGGTCCGCACTCAAAATTGCCTCAACTACTTCTGGTACGGCTGCCGGCATTTCAGCTTCATTTTTTTCGTTTGACGTCACCCAAACACGTTTAATTGATTTTCTGGCAGCTGTAATTTCTGCTTCACCAGCTAAAAAGGTACCGTCAGAAAATTCCGCATTTAAAACTAATGGTTCATCGGCAACTGGAAAGACGTGTCCATCCACTCGCATCATTTCTGATAATTCTTGCACAGAGGCGAAAACCCCTTTTTTCATTTCAGCCAATGCGGCAATAATTAAATTACCAATTGCGTGACCGGCAAAGAATCTATCCGATGTATCAAATCGATATTGGAAAATGTCCAAATAAATTTCTGGTAATTCAGACAGGGCCGCAAGAACGTTACGAATATCACCAGGCGGCACAACATTCACATAATCTCTGATAATGCCGGACGAACCGCCATCATCAGCTACCGTTACAACAGCCGTAATATCAGCATTTTTTTCTCTTAAACTTTTTAAAATGACTGGTAGTCCAGTTCCGCCACCAATCACAACAATTTTGGGCCTATGTCCATTTTTTGTCATGATCTATTCACCGATTCCTTACTTTTATTAATATCTCGATGGGTAACATTCACTGGGTACGTGACCTTTAGTTCTTCACTCAAGCGTTTAGCTAGAGCAACTGAACGATGTTGTCCACCTGTACAACCGATTGCTATTGTTAAATTAGTTTTACCTTCAGCTTCATAACCGGGTAAAATTGATTCAAGTAATGATTCAAACTTTGTGTAGAAGCCTTCTGTTGCGGGTTGCTTCATTACATAATCATAAACAGCTTTATCCAAACCTGTCTGTGGTTTTAATTCTGGAATGTAATGTGGATTAGGTAAGAAGCGGACATCCATTACGATATCTGCATCAATAGGTAACCCATACTTAAACCCAAACGATAAAATCTCAACGTGAAAACTTGCCGTTTCTCTTGTTTCAAAGTTATGGAAAATTTCTTCGCGTAATTGACGTGGCGATAAATCAGTTGTATTAATCACTAATTGTGCTTGTGTTTTAATATCATTTAATAATTCACGTTCTTTTTCGATACCATCCATAAGACGGCCTTCCATTGCCAACGGATGCGCGCGTCTCGTTTCTTTGTATCGTGAAACTAGTTCTGCATCTGATGCATCAAGGAATAAAATCTTAGTCGTCATGAATTCAGTATTATCAAAACCTGATAACATTTCAATAATTTCATCATAAAAAGCGCGTGATCTTAAATCCATAACCAATGCAATTTTTGAAATCTTACCTGATTCTTTTACTAATTCCCAGAACTTAGGTAATAAAGTTGGTGGTAAATTATCAATACAAAAATAACCAAGATCTTCAAAGCTTTGCATTGCGACCGTCTTGCCGGCCCCACTCATCCCTGTAATTACAACTAACTCTAATGTATCTGCCATTTTAATTCCTCCAAATCTACTGTCATCAGTATAACATACCTGGTGTTTCTTTTGTATCCGTGTACAAAAAAAGAGTTGTTTCCAACTCTAAATCGTTTCACCAAAGATTTTCATTTTAATTGCTTGGCCTGTTGGTGTACTGGCTAAGCCACCAACACCTGTTTCTCTAAGCGCACTTGGCATCCGTTCACCAATATCTTTCATCGCCATAATGACTTCATCAGCAGGAACCTTATTAGATAACCCCGCTAATGCCATATCAGCAGCCGTTAGCGCATTAACCGTACCAATTGCATTTCGCTTAATGCATGGAATCTCTACCAAACCGGCAACTGGGTCACAAACCAACCCTAATAGATTACTTAACCCCATCGCAAAGGCTTCCGCACATTGTTCTGGTGTACCACCGGTAATTTCAACCGCAGCTGCAGCCGCCATGGCCGATGCACTCCCAACTTCCGCCTGGCAACCGCCTGTTGCACCGGCAATCATCGCGTTATTTGCGACAATCATCCCGAACGCACTAGACGTGAATAAAGCTTGTATCATTTTTTCATGTGATAAGTTCAAGCGTTTTTGAATCATAAAAATAACCCCAGGCAAAGTACCAGATGAACCAGCGGTGGGCGTTGCGCAAATAAGTCCCATTGACGCGTTGACTTCATTAGTCGCAATTGCATATTGCATGGCTTCTAAATTAGCATCTCCTGATAACGACTGCCCTTTTTCACGATACTTCCGTAATAAAACGGCATCCCCACCTGTTAGTCCAGTGGAAGAAGTCACGCCCTCACCGTTAGATCCCCGTTCAATTGCTTGTTTCATAACTTCTAGATTAGTCGACATTTTTTCAATGATAATGGCTCTAGTTTCACCAGATTGTGCCATTTCTTGGTCAATCATCAATTCTGAAATTAATTTATTTTCTTTATTTGCGGTTGAAACCAGTTCAGCAATACTCTTATACAAGATGGAACCTCCTATTTTAAATAGATGAGATTATGGGTCAGCAGCCGAAGTTGTTTAAGTTCAGTTTCAGCAAGATTTTTTGTTAAATCGTATTCATATATAAACTCGTTTGGTGTTAATTCTGACTCATTTTGGCTAATGATACCTGCCGTTTTTTCAATTTCGTTTTGAATTTTATCTTGATTAATTGGATTGGCCTCCAACACTAATATCGGTAAACCGCCCTTTGGAAAAAATTGTTGCTTTTTAATCGTGAATGCTCTAATTTCAATCGTCCCACCACCGATTGAACAACCCATTAATGAAATTTTTTTAGTTTCATTTTCAAGCGTTAGTTCAGCACTGTTAGGGTGATTAATGGGACTCGGATGGGAATCTTCGATAAATTGAATGTCTATCCCCATTTTTTCAGCAATTTGAATTGCTTGGGGACAGCGAACATCATCGGGTTCAAAACCTAAGACACCCGCAACCGTCGCAAAATCGGTTCCATGCCCGCGATGCGTTTTAGCAAATGATTCAAAGTACCGAACTTTTAATTTAGTTATCTGTCCATTAAATAGTTGAAAACCAACTTTGCCAATTCTGGCAGCGCCGGCCGTGTGGGAACTAGATGGTCCTATCATAACTGGTCCAATAATATCAAAAACGCTCTTATACTTATTGCCCATGGCCAACCGGTCCTCCAATTTATTTCGTTCTTCTTTAAAGTTACCACTTTTTCCATAAAAAGATAATAAAAAAAGACAGATTCTCATCTGTCTTTTCAAAATTACTTATTCATTCGTGCACGATCACGTTCTAAAATTGGTTTTAAGTAGTGTCCTGTATAACTTTCAGGCACTTCAGCAATCTCTTCCGGTGTTCCAGTAGCAATAATTGTTCCACCACCGTCTCCACCTTCTGGACCTAAATCAATTAAATGATCAGACGTTTTAATCACATCCAAGTTGTGTTCAATTACTAGCACGGTATTACCCGCGTCAACTAAGCGATTCAACACACCAAGTAATCGTTTAATATCATCTGTGTGTAACCCAGTCGTAGGTTCATCCAGAATATAAAAACTCTTACCATTTGACTGACGGTGTAATTCAGAAGCCAATTTCATTCGTTGTGCTTCACCACCAGATAAGGTTGTTGCTGATTGGCCTAACGAAACGTAACCTAACCCAACATCAACAATTGTTTGTAATTTACGTCTAATCTTAGGAATTGGTTCGAAGAATTTCAAGGCTTCGCCAACCGTTAAATCTAAGATATCCGCAATTGTTTTATTTTTATAAGTCACTTCAAGCGTTTCAGAGTTATAACGTGCGCCATGACAAATTTCACATGGTACGTAAACATCTGGCAAGAAGTTCATTTCAATTTTAATAATTCCGTCACCTTTACAGGCTTCACAACGGCCACCCTTAACATTAAAACTGAAACGACCTTTTTTATAACCACGTAATTTAGCTTCATTAGTTTCAGCAAATAAATCACGGATATTATCAAAAACACCCGTATAAGTTGCGGGATTACTTCTTGGTGTTCGGCCAATTGGGCTTTGATCAATATTAATCACACTCTCAACATTTTGAACACCCGAAACTGATTTGTATTTACCCGGTTTTTCAGAATTACGGTTTAACTTTTGTGATAAGACTTTTTTCAAAATTCCATTGACTAAAGTTGATTTACCTGAACCTGAAACCCCTGTTACTGAGATGAATTCACCCAATGGGAAATCAACCGTCACATTCTTCAAGTTATTTTCTTTAGCGCCAGTAATTCGAATCTTCTTACCGTTACCGTCACGTCTTGTTTCAGGTAACGAGATGAATTTTTTACCAGACAAATACTGACCTGTTAAAGATTTACGACTCTTCTTCACTTGGGTTGGTGTTCCGGCAGCGATAATTTCACCACCTAATTCACCAGCCCCAGGACCCACATCAATTAAGTAATCAGCGGCCATCATAGTATCTTCATCGTGTTCAACTACAATTAACGTATTACCTAGATCACGCATTTTCTTAAGTGATTCAATCAAGCGATCATTATCTCGTTGATGTAACCCAATTGAAGGTTCATCTAAAATATATAAGACACCTGATAAATTCGAACCAATTTGTGTGGCTAATCGAATTCGTTGCGCTTCACCACCTGAAAGTGTTCCCGCAGAACGTGATAAGGTTAAATAATTTAACCCAACATTTTCCAAGAACGTTAAGCGATCACGAATTTCTTTCAAAATAGGTGCCGCAATAACAGTTTCTTTTTCTGACAATTCTACATTTTCAAAGAATGGTAAGCCATCGCCAATTGAAAGTGCAGAAATCTTACCAATATGTTGCCCATTAACTTGTACGGCTAGTGCTTTACGGTTCAAGCGGTAGCCATGACATGTTTGGCAAGTTAAACTTGTCATATATTTACGCATCTGATCACGTGTAAAATCACTATTCGTTTCTGTATGGCGACGACTAATATTCGTAATAACCCCTTCAAATAGCGCATCAACATCACGAACACCGCCAAAATCATTGGCATAATGAAAATGGAATTGACGTGTCCCTGAACCATTTAAAACAATATCACGTTGTTCATCCGTCAAGTCTTCAAATGGGACATCCATTGGAATTCCAAAAGCTTCTGCTGCTTGTGCCAACATTGATGGATAATATTGTGAACTAATTGGATTCCAAGGTTCAATCGCCCCATCAGCTAACGTTTTAGTTGGGTCCGGGACAATTAAATCTTCATCAACCTCTAGCTTCATCCCTAGTCCATCACAGGTCTCACAAGCGCCAAATGGTGCATTAAATGAGAACAAGCGTGGTTCTAATTCACCCACCGTGAATCCACAAATTGGACAGGCATAATGTTCAGAAAATTGAAGTGTCTCACCATCTGTTTCGCCATCAAGAATATCTGCAGTTGCATATCCTGAAGATAATCGTAATGCCGCTTCAAATGAATCAAATAAACGTGAACGAATCCCCTCTTTAACAACAATTCGATCAATCACAATATCGATTGAATGTTTCACATTCTTTTCTAGCTCAAATGTTTCGTCAATATCATGTAGTTCACCGTCAACGCGTACACGGACAAAACCTTCACGTTTGATTGTTTCAAAAACCTTTTTATGTTGTCCCTTTTTATTACGAATAATCGGTGATAAAATTTGTAATTTTGTTCGATCTTCTAATTCCAGAACGCGATCAACCATTTGTTCAACGGATTGACTCGTAATTTCATGACCATCATTTGGACAGATAGGATGTCCTACGCGAGCCCAAAGCAATCTTAAATAATCATTAATTTCAGTGACCGTTCCAACAGTTGATCGTGGATTTTTTGAAGTTGTTTTTTGATCGATCGAAATAGCAGGCGATAGCCCATCAATTGAGTCAACATCTGGTTTATCCATCTGACCTAAAAATTGTCGTGCGTATGCCGACAAACTTTCAACATAACGTCGTTGGCCTTCAGCATAAAGCGTATCAAAAGCCAATGAACTTTTTCCTGACCCCGAGAGCCCGGTAATAACAACTAATTTATCTCTTGGGATAGTGACATCCACATTTTTTAAGTTATGCGCACGCGCACCATGAATCACAATTTTATCGTTTTTCAAGAAAAAACCCCCTGTTTATAGCATTTGTGTTTTCAATTCCAATACCGTATCACGTAATGATGCGGCTGTTTCGAAATCTAGTTTCTTAGCAGCTTCCTTCATTTGTCCTTCTAAACGGTCAACCATATCTTGTTGCTCTTTTTTATCCATATCCAAAAATTCTGTTTCGGTAAATGTCTTAACTGTTCCTGAATTATCTTCAATTTTAGTTGGCGTAATTAATTCGCGAATTGCTTTTTTAATTGTCGTTGGCGTAATACCGTGTTCTTTATTGTATGCCATTTGGATATCACGACGACGCTGTGTTTCTTCAATCGCGCCTTTCATTGAATCCGTCTCTTTATCAGCGTACATAATAACGCGTCCATTTTCGTTTCGAGCCGCTCGTCCAATCGTTTGCACTAATGAGCGCTCACTACGCAAGAAACCTTCTTTATCGGCATCTAAGATAGTCACCAATGAAACTTCAGGCACATCAATACCTTCACGCAACAAGTTAATCCCGATTAAAACGTCAAATGTTCCTAGACGCAAATCGCGAATAATCTTCGTTCGTTCCATTGTCTTAATATCACTATGCAGGTAAGCCACTTTCATCCCTAACTCTTTTAAATAATCAGTTAAATCTTCTGACATTTTCTTAGTTAAAGTTGTGACAAAGACTCGCTCATTTCGTTCTATCCTAAAATTAATTTCGCCAACTAAATCATCAATTTGACCCATAATTGGTCGAATCTCAATAATCGGATCAAGTAATCCGGTTGGTCGAATAATCTGTTGAACCACATCCGTTGTTCGCTCACTCTCGTAAGGACCCGGTGTTGCAGACATATAAATGACTTGGTTTACATGACCTTCAAACTCAGCTAACGTTAATGGTCGGTTATCTAAGGCACTAGGTAAACGGAATCCATAGTCCACTAACATTTGTTTACGCGCGCGATCACCATTGTACATCCCACGAATTTGTGGCATAGTCACATGTGATTCATCAACAACAATTAAGAAATCTTTTGGAAAGAAATCAATTAAAGTATAAGGTGGTTCACCTGGTTTTCGACCATCCATATGACGCGAATAATTTTCGATTCCTGAGGTGTAACCCATTTCACGTAACATTTCTAAATCGTAAGTTGTTCGTTGTTCAATACGTTGCGCTTCTAATAACTTGTCTTCACCTTTTAATTCTTTTAATCGATCGGCAAGTTCTTCTTCTATTCCTTCAATGGCATGATCCATAACGTCATCATTAGTCATAAAATGCGTTGCGGGGAATATAGCCATATGTTCAAGTTCACCCATAACTTCACCCGTTAATGAGTCAACCTCACGGATACGATCAATTTCGTCGCCAAAGAATTCCACACGAACTGCTTTTTGGTCACGAGATGCTGGGAAAATTTCCACGATGTCGCCGTGCACTCTAAAGCGACCACGTTGGAAATCAATATCATTTCGTTCGAATTGAATATCGACTAACTTTCTAAGTAAATCATCACGTTCCATCGTCATTCCCGTTCGTAATGAAATCACGTGATCGCGATATTCCGTTGGATCACCCAATCCAAAGATACTTGAAACGGATGCAACAACAATTACATCGTTACGTTCTAACAATGAACTTGTTGCTGAATGTCGTAATTTATCAATCTCATCATTAATACTTGAATCCTTTTCGATATACGTATCACTTGAAGGTACGTACGCTTCCGGTTGGTAATAATCATAATAACTCACAAAATATTCAACCGCATTGTTGGGGAAAAATTCTTTTAATTCGCCGTATAATTGCCCAGCTAATGTTTTATTATGTGCCAAGACTAACGTGGGACGATTAACTTCTTTAATCACATTTGAAATTGTAAACGTCTTACCTGTTCCTGTTGCACCTAATAATATTTGTTCTTTTTTACCGTCATTCAATCCATCAACTAACGTTTCAATTGCTTTCGGTTGATCACCAGTTGGTTCGTATTTTGAAACTAAATCAAAAACACCATCATCATGTCTATCAATCAAGTTAATCCCTCCAATACAATCATTTCTAGAAATAAAAAAAGCCCGGAATAACCCACCAGGCTCATTTAATAATGATTATTCTCTATCAATTATATTAGCATACCGAACATACTTTCGCACGTTATCTCACTTATTTTACTGACTTTTTTTAATTAATGAGATCGAAAAAGGAAGCCCTATACGCCCACTTATCAGCATACATAACTTCCTTCTTTATTTATTTATTTTTTAATGATATCTAATGTTATTTTTTTAATTTTGTCTTTATCCGTAAAATCTTCAGTTAATAACTCTGGTAATATTTCTTGTAAAATATATTGCACACTCGCTAAATCTGAGAATTCAAGAATCGTTTTCAAACTTTCTTGGTAAATTTCAGTATAAACTGCTTCAGGATTACCCTTTTGAATCTCACCGAATGATTCATACAATAAGTCCAATTTATCGGCCACGGACAAAATTTTGCCTTCTAAGGTATCATCTTTGCCTTCCGACAACCGACGACGATAAGCGTCTTGAAATTCTTCTGGAATTTCATTCACGATAAAGTTTTCCGATAAGGATTCTTCAACATTAGCCAACATCTCTCTTAACGTTGGTGTAGCGTATTTAACTGGTGTTTTAATGTCACCAATAAATCGTTCAGTATAATCGTGATTTAACGCTTTTTCGTACAACATCCGCCAATCAATCTTATTTCCAGCATTCTCTTCTACGTCGCCTAAAAATTGAGCAGCTTCCGTTACTTTAAATGAATGCTCCGCTACTGAATGTTCTTCATATTTAAAATAGCCCGGTGCTCGTCTCAATGTTTCTAAATTACTTAAACTCTGTAAGTATTGATGCATTCCCATAATTAACAGCTCCCTCGCATTTTTTATCTAAATTTTTACAATCTTACCATACATGGAAAAGATAATTCAAGCGTTACCATTTATTTCCTAAAAAAATAGCGCTAAATTTATATTTAGCACTACCCTCCAATTAGGCGTTGACGATTGCCATAATTGCTTCTTCAAATGCGAGGCATTTAGCTTGCGCCTTTTCATCCGTTTCAGCTTGTGTTCCCACATAAAATTTAATTTTTGGTTCAGTCCCTGAAGGACGAATTGCAATCCAAGAACCATCTTCTAAAATATATTTCAAAGCATTTGCCGTTGGTAAGCCAATTTCTTCAGATGTGCCATCAGCTAATTGTGCCATACCAGTTGTAAAGTCTTCTAACTTAGTTACTTTATAACCAGCAAAGTCTTTAGGCGCATCTTCACGGAAAATAGTCATCAAGTCTTTAATTTTTTGAACGCCTTCAATACCTTCAAATGTTAGTGCTTTTGTATTTTCAGCGTAATAGCCATATTCTTTAAACAAATCATCTAATCCATCAGATAACGTTTTATCAGATTGTTTATAATAAGCAGCCACTTCAGACAACATCACTAATGCTTGAATAGCATCTTTATCACGAACGAAAGGACGAATTAAGTAACCGTAACTTTCTTCAAAGCCAAACATGAAGGTATGTTCATTTGTTTCTTCATAACTTTGAATTTGTTCCGCAATAAATTTGAAGCCCGTTAACACATTAATCATTTTTGCATGATGTGCTTTGGCAATTTTAGTTGCCAATTCAGTTGAAACAATTGATTTAACCCCAACAGCGTTGGCAGGTAATGTGCCCGCATCTTCACTGGCTGTTAAAATGTAATTAAACATTAAAACGGCAATTTGGTTACCCGTTAATAATTTGTATTCACCATCAGCTTGGCGCACGGCAACACCCATACGATCAGCATCTGGATCAACAGCAATCAATAAATCGGCATGTTCACGACGACCCCATTTGATAGCTAAATCAAATGCTGGTGCGTCTTCTGGGTTAGGTAATTTAACCGTTGGAAATTCAGGATCACCTTCAGCTTGTTCAGGCACAATCTTAAATTGTTCAAAGCCGGCTTGTTTCAAAGCACGTTCGCCCAACATTTTACCTGTTCCATGAAGTGGTGTGAAAACAAGTTTCATTGAAGAACCAACTTCATCAACTAATTTTTGATTAATCGTGACTTTTTTAACTTCGGCAAGGTACGCAGCATCGACTTCTTCACCAATAATTTGAATCGTTTTATCAGCTTTTAATGCTGTTTCATCGCCTACTTTAATAGCAAATAAATCATCAGCTTCACGAACAAAACCGGTAATCATATCTGATTCTTCAGGTGGCATTTGACCACCATCTTCACCGTAAATCTTGTAACCATTGTACTGTTTAGGGTTATGGCTAGCTGTAATCATAATGCCGGCATAAGTAGCTAAATGACGAACTGCAAATGACAATTCTGGCGTAGGACGTAAACTTTCAAAGACAAAACTTGGAATACCATGAACACCTAAAACGCGAGCTGATTCCATAGCAAACTCTTGTGATTGGTATCGTGAATCGTAACTAATTGCGACACCGCGCATTTTAGTTACATCATCTAACGTGTCCATAAAACGTGCTAATCCTTCAGTTGCTTGACGAATTGTGTAAATGTTCATCCGGTTAATTCCGGGTCCCATCAAACCACGCATCCCAGCAGTACCGAATTCCATTGGTTGATAAAAAGCTTCCTTTAAATCTTCTTGGTTATTTTTAAGCGAAACAATTTGATTTTTGAGCGTTGCATCTAACGTTTCTTCATTTAACCATGTTGAATAACTGTCTTCCCAAGTCAAAATATCACTCCCATTCATATAATATTTCTATTATACAATAAATGCGCTTACTATTCAGGATAATAAAAAAGATATCAGAATAATTCTGATATCTTTTTCCCAGAAAGGCGTTCCCGCTCAATTCCTGCTTGAATTACTTTCTCTAAAAGGACCTTAAATTGCTCGGTCTCTCCCTCGCTAAGGACTGCTACACTCTCGTCATTAACGGCGGTTACTCTGTCAAAAATAACTTGATAGTTATTAATCGCTTTAGCTGTCGGGTAGAGTTCTGTCTGCCGTTTATCAACGTCGGACATTTTCTTTTCAATCCAACCATTTTTAATTAGTTTTGAGATGGCACGCGTCACGACACTGTGATCCCGGTAAATATTTTGGATTAGTTTATCCTGACTAATTCCAGGAGATTCACAAACTAATAACACATAAAAAAAATTACTTTCAGAAAGTTTAAATTCTTTTAAAGTGTCATTTATTCTTAAACGAATCATTCTATTGTAAATTGTTGTCAATTTTTCAACTTCATGCGTATCGTAAAAAGAACGTCCATTCATATTTTGCATCTCAAAACTCCTTAATTTTTTCTTTCTTTTCTAAAGTAAACTAATCCGATTAATCCGATTAGCATTGAGATTACCATAATAAAGATCATTGAAAAACGGTAGCCAATTACAAATGATGCCGGAATACTGGCAATAACAATAATAATTGTATTAAATAATGACCCACTAATTTGTCTTAATGTATTGGTTAGCGTTGTTGCGTGATTAATCTCTACTGGACTCAAATCCTTCAATGCTTCAGTCGTGGCTGGTGCCATCACCGCACCAACTCCTGCCAAACGAATGGCATATGTGACAACCGAGAGCCAAATGGGAAATTCAGCTGTTAATAATAGCATTGGCAAGACTGAAATCATCAACATTGAAAAGCCAAACACGAATATTTTTTTATACCCATATTGGTCATAGAGATTACCAACAATAGGAGAAATGATAGCATTAATTGCTGCTCCCGGCAACATAATTAATCCAGCAGTCATACCTGATAGGTGTTGGTTATTTTCTAGAAACATTGGCATGACTAGCTCAGTTCCTAATAAGATACCAAAAACAAGCATAATTAATGAAATCATTGTAGAAAATGACCGTACTTTAAAAATACGAATATTCAAGAAAGGTTCTTTAAGTGTTAATTGACGTCGACCAAAGTAAACCATAATTAAGGTTCCAATTACAATAAGTCCCAGTGCAATTAATACTTGTTCTCTAATAATTGAAATACCAATTAAGATGGCCGTTAGTCCAATTGATGATGAGAAAAATGATTTAAAATCAATTTTAGCTGCTTGTTTTTCTGAGTAGTTAGGTAAAATGAATAACCCAATAATTAAGATGGTAAGCATGATTGGAATAATAAAAATAAATAATGCTCTCCATGGTAAAAAGGTAATCATGACCCCTGATAATGTTGGCCCAATTGCCGGAGCAGCTGAAATCACCAGCATTGAAAGACCCATTACAGTTCCACGACGTTCAATTGGATTAATCGTAATCATACTAATCATCGTGAAAGTCGTTAACACACCACCGGCTGCGGCCTGAATTAATCGACCTAATAAGATTGCCCAGAAATTTGCACCACTTGATGCAACCAGGCTACCAACAAGGAAAACAACCATAATTCCGATAAAGATCTGTCTTGTTGAATATTTTTCATACAGGGTTGCGGACAATGGCGTCGAAATCCCGACCATTAAAATATATCCCGTTGTTAACCATTGGGCCGTTGCAAAATTAACATTTAACACCGAAATTAATTTTGGTAAGGCAGTAATCATCAGTGTTTGATTTAGCAATGCGGCAAAAGTCGCTAGTAATAAAATTGCACCGATTGTGTTTCTTTTTTTGTTTGTCATTCTAATTCTCTTCTCGCTTAGATTTACGTTTATACACTATTTTATGCATAAGTAGTTTAAATAAGTATAATGTGCATTTGCACATAAAGTCAAGCAAAAAAAATAGGCCCATAAATAGGCCCATTCAATCTTTTAGTTTAATTCTGCATCTTTTAATGATTCAAGATAACCGAACGCTTGTTGTCCAGCAATCCCACCATCACCAACGGCAGTCGTAATCTGACGCAATTCTTTCTTACGAACATCACCAATTGCAAAAATACCGGGTACGTTAGTACGCATATTTTCGTCAGTTGGAATCCAACCGTAATCATCAGTAATGCCAAGCTTTGTGAACGCCGTTGTCATTGGTTTAACACCAACATAGATAAAGACACCACTGGCAGGTACTTCTGACGTTTCGCCAGTTTGATTATTCGTTACTTTAACACCAGTCACTTTACGATCATCACCAACGATATCTGTGACGTTACTATCCCAAACAAAATCCATTTTATCGTTTGCAAATGCACGATCCTGCAAGATTTTTTGAGCGCGTAACTTGTCACGACGATGAATAACAGTCACCTTAGATGCTAATTGTGTTAAATAAGAACCTTCTTCAATCGCTGAATCTCCGCCACCAATAACAACAACTTCACGATTTTTAAAGAATGCCCCATCACACACCGCACAGTATGACACGCCTCGTCCACCAAAGGTTTCTTCGCCTTCAGCACCTAATTTTTTATACTCTGAACCAGTTGCAATAATTAAGGCTTTTGTTTCAAAAACATCGCTATCCGTTGTAATAAATTTCGTGTCACCTTCGGTTGTAATATCGCTTACGCTTCCATAAGCATATTCTGCTCCAAACTGTGTCGAACTTTCGTACATTTCTTTTGCCAAATCAGGTCCTAAGATTGATTTGAAACCAGGATAATTTTCAACTTCGGCCGTATTATTCATTTGTCCACCATAAATACCACGATCAATCATTAAAACCGATAGATTTGCACGTGATGCGTAGAGCGCAGCAGTCATTCCACCGGGTCCAGCACCAATCACAACTACATCATATTTTTTCGTCATTAGCCTAACCTTCTTCCTTTTAGTAAGTAATATAACAATACGCCATGCATCTTTTTTTGTCCATCTAATTGCTTGCCCTTCAAATAAAAAATGGGTCTCAAGTTTAACCAACTTGCGACCCATTTAATTTTAAAGATAGTCTTATTTACTTTTAGCCGCATCTTCTGCGATTAATTTTGCACCTAAAGTTTTCAAGTATTCTTTTAATTCATCTTTAACTTCTTTATGTTTCAGGCCATACTCAATACTTGTCTTGAGGTAACCAAACTTATATCCAACGTCATATCTCGTACCCTTAAATTCATGGGCAAAAACACGTTGTACTTTATTCAATGCATCAATGGCATCAGTCAACTGAACTTCGTTACCAGCACCCGGTTTCTGATGTTCAAGAATCCCAAAAATTTCGGGTGTTAATAAGTAACGACCGATGATAGCCAAATCGCTTGGTGCCTCTTCAGGCGTAGGTTTTTCAACAAAGTTTTTAACATTAAATAAGCCAGGTTTAACTTCAACTTCTGGATTGATCACACCATACTTCGACACTTCTTCGTGTGGGACATTCATTACAGCCAAAGTTGATGCATGCGTTTCATCAAAACGATTCATCAATTGACGCGTTAATGGAACTTTATCTTCCATTAAATCGTCGCCTAACATAACAACAAAAGGTTCATCACCAACAAAATCTTTAGCCATTAAAACAGCGTCACCAAGACCTCTTGGATGTGATTGGCGAATGAAATACAAGTTAATATCTGTTGTTTCTTCAACTAACTTAAGTAATTCATCTTTATGCTTTGCTGCTAAATTAGCCTCAAGTTCTGGCACTGAATCAAAATGATCTTCAATTGGTCGTTTTCCTTTACCCGTAACAATTAAGATATCTTCGATACCTGATTGACGTGCCTCTTCAACAATGAATTGAATCGTTGGTTTATCAACAATTGGGAGCATTTCTTTTGCCATTGCTTTAGTTGCTGGTAAGAATCGCGTTCCTAATCCGGCAGCAGGAATAATAGCTTTCTTAACTTTTTGCATTGTTTAATCCCCTTTTATTCTGCTAATTCAGCTTTACCTTCACGGTTAAGTAAAGACTCGATTACCAAGTTAATTTCTTTATTATTATATAGGACATCATAGATAGCATTTGTAATTGGCATATCAATTCCTTGTTGTTGGGCTAATTCATAAGCTGCTTTAGCCGTACCAACACCTTCAATAACCATACCCATGTCAGCAACAACGTCATCTAATGATTTACCTTTGCCTAATTGGTCACCGGCACGCCAGTTACGTGAATGTACACTCGTAGCTGTAACGATTAAATCACCCACACCAGAAAGACCCATAAAAGTTAACTGGTTAGCACCAAATGATGTTCCTAAACGCGCAATTTCTGCTAATCCACGAGTAATTAAAGCCGCTTTAGCATTATCGCCATAGCCCATACCATGTAACATACCAGCACCAACGGCAATAATATTTTTCATAGCTGCGCCAATTTCTACACCAATAACATCATTGTTTGTGTAGATTCTCAAGAATTTATTCATGAAGAGATCTTGAACAAAACTTGCAGCAGCAGGATCAGCACTTGCTGATACGATTGTTGTTAAATCACGATTAGCAACTTCTTCAGCATGACTTGGACCAGAAAAGACAACGACACTACCACGAATATCAGCAGAAATTTCTTCTTCAATTACTTCTGAAATACGTTTATGTGTTACTTGTTCTAATCCTTTACTTGCATGAATAACAATTGGTTTGTTACCTGTTTCTTTTAAGATCGTTGCTACTTGTTTAGCAACGATACGGCTTGCTTTTGTTGGAACAACAAATAAAATAGCGTCAACTTGATCCAAAGCTTCTTTTAAATCGTCATATGCATGTAGATCTTTAGAATAAGTATAATCATCCAAGTAATGTGTGTTCGTATGGAACTCATTCATTTCTGCTACTTGTGCTGGAACATTTGACCAAAGTCTGACATCATGACCATTTTCAGTTAGGATATCAGCCAAGATACTGCCCCAAGAACCGGCACCTAATACTGCTACTTTTTTTGTCATTATATAATCTCCTTCAAAATTTATTCATTCTAAGCATACCAAATTCTAAGTCTAATAGCATTAAATTTATTTCTATTGTCCGTCCAAATACCATTGATTCTGTGGTTCCCAATATCTTCTTAATAACAACCAACTAATTGAGCCAACAAAAATCACTAATGAAAGCAATTGAGAAACACGGATTGTTGAGAATAACATTAAGCTATCCGTTCTCATTCCTTCAATAAAGAACCGACCAAATGAATACCAGATAAGGTACGTAAATAAAATCTCACCGCGTTTAAAAAGGTGTAATCGATGTCGTAAGCTAATTAAGATGAAGAAGCCGACCAGACTCCACAATGATTCATATAAGAACGTTGGTTGATAATATGTACCGTCAATATTCATTTGATTAATAATAAATCCAGGTAGATGTAAATTTTGTAACGCCTCTAACGTTGTCTTTCCACCATGGGCCTCTTGATTAACAAAATTACCCCAACGGCCAATTGACTGTGCGAGTAAAACAACTGGTGCCGCTAAATCGAACAACAGCCATGCTGATAAATGACGGCGCTGACTGAACACAACGACTGTTATTATTGCCCCAATTAAGCCACCGTAAATGGCGATTCCACCATCCCAGATTCGATAAATCTCGCTTAGATGTTGTGAGTAATAAGACCACTCAAAAACAACATAATAGAGACGTGCGGAAACAATTGAGATTGGTAATGCCCATAAAACCATATCATAAATGGTATCTTCATCGATACCTATCTTCTTACCTTCAAATATTGCCAAGATAATCGCAAGAATCACGGCACTGGCAATGATGACACCATACCAGCGGACTTCACTAGGGCCTAATTTAAAGGCTATAGGATTCAATGCGGCTAATAAAAAATTCAATTCACTCTCATCCAATCTCTAATCTTTTTTTGAATTTGTTTGGATTAATCCATTTAAATTATCTTCAAATACTTTTGTTGCATCATAACCCATGGTTTTCGCACGGAAGTTCATCGCAGCGACTTCAATAATGATGGCCAAGTTACGTCCAGTTTTAACTGGTACCGAAATTTTAGGTAAATTCACATCGAAAATCTTCACGAACTCTTCACCATTACCCAATCGATCAAATTGTTTATCTGGTGACCAATTCTCTAAATGAATAATAAGTGAGATATCCGTGTCATCACGGACTGCACCTGCACCAAATAAATTCATGATATCAATAATACCAATGCCACGAATTTCAAGTAAATGTTTCAAAATTGCAGGCGCTTCACCAACGAGTGTCTCTTCATCTTTTTGGAAAACATCTACACGATCATCAGCAATTAATCGATGACCACGTCTAATTAATTCAAGTGCTGTTTCTGATTTACCAACACCTGAATCACCGGTAATCATCACACCAAGTCCATAAATATCGACTAAAACACCATGAATTGATTGGCGTTCTGAAAGTCTAGCTTCCAGATAGTTAACCATGTTAGAAGATAGACGAGAAGTTGTTAACTTAGAAATTAAGATTGGAATATGTCTCTCTTTAACAATCTCTAACAGTTCAAGTGGCACATCTAAATCATTTGAAACAACAAAACATGGCGTTTGGTCTGTCGCCAGTTGATCCATCACAACTTGCCGATTCTCATGTGTTAATCCGTTTGCATAAGCATGCTCCGTCATCCCAAATAACTGAATACGTTCTTTAGGGTAAAAATTAAAATACCCCGTCAATTCAAGACCCGGACGTGAGATATCACTTGTTGTTATTTTTTTATCATCCAGGTACTCTTTTCCAATTAAAACGGTTAATCCCATTGCATCTACTAAATTTCTAACTGAGACTTCATTGGCCATATTAGTGCCCCCTATTGTCTATTTTGAATAAAGTAATTTGTTACAATCGTGTTGGAAATACTCATCACGATTGAAATCACAAATGCCGCCCAAAAACTCGAGAATTTAAATTCATTACCCACGAAAAAGGACGTCATTTGTAACATGAACGCATTAATGATTAGATAGAAAAAGCCTAAACTAAATACTGTCACCGGTAGTGACAGTATCACTAAGAATGGTTTAACTAACATATTTAAAACAGCTAATACAAAACTGGCAATTAACGCTACCCAGATACTTTTTACGAATAGTGTATCCGGAAAGAAACCAGATATTGCCAAGAATAACACGGCATTAATTAAAACACGTTGCCAAAATCCCATATGAATCACCTCATTATTATTTTTTATCCGTTACTTCAACATCTTTTATAATTTTACGGTCACTTTTATTTTTGGTTGTTGATCCAGTTCGTTGACCAGCACTAGATGTAAACTGCTCAAAAGAACTAGTAAATGAACGTTTCTTTCCCGGAATACTAATTGCTAACAAGATATAGACAAGGATAAATGCGCCTTTTGTCGCAAAAATTAGCATTAAGAATAGAAATCTGACAAGCGTTGGATTCCAATTCAAGTATTCAGCAAGTCCAGCTGCAACGCCAGATATAATTCTATTGTTTGATTTTGTAAATTTTTTATTTGTTTTCATTTTATAGTTCCTCCATTCAGAATAATCTACCACTATTGTACTTCTTATCATACTTATTTGACAATTCTAAAGCGCGTTCTTTACTTAAATTTTAACGTTTAACTAAAAAAATAGCTAACAATTATTAAATTGTCAGCTATCGAATAACTACTACTTATTCGTTTTCTTTTTCTAACTCAGATTTACCGGGGTTTAATTCAGTAATCCGACCATTTTTCAAGTATACAATCCATTCACAGACGTTAGTCACATAATCACCGATACGTTCAAGGTATGTGGCAACCATTAAATAGTCAGCACTTCCCACAACCGTTTCCGGATTAGTCTTCATTTCATGGATACATTGATCATAAATAGTTGTAAAGTACTGATCAATTTCAAGATCTGATTTAGCCACTTTACGTGCTTTTTCAGCATCTTTTTTAATGTAGGCAGTTAGAACTTCTTCAACCATTTTACGTGCATGGTCGCCCATAATACCGATTTCATCTTCGATTTCTCGCACTCTAGGATTACCTTTAACACGGATTGTCGATCTTGCGATACTTACCGCATGGTCACCCATTCGTTCTAAGTCCGAAATAGCCTTCAAGACAGTGACGATATCTCGTAAATCGCTCGTTACCGGTTGGTACAAAGCAATCATTTCAAGCGTTTGTTTTTCCAACTTCATCTCACGTTCGTTAATCTTGTAATCCCCGACAATGACTTCATGAGCCAATTCCTTGTCGTGATTAATGAAGGCGCTGACAGATTTATGAATTGCTTCACTAACCATCATGCCCATTTCACTAAATCTAATGTGTAGCTTTTCTTGTTCTTCATCAAAAAGTAATCGCATGATTTTGTCTTCCTCCCTTAACCGAATCGACCACTAATGTAGTCATCCGTTTCTTGATGCTTAGGTTGTGTAAATAATTCTCTCGTTGGTGCAACTTCAATTAAATGGCCTTCCAAAAAGAAAGCCGTTCGATCTGAAATTCGAGAAGCTTGTTGTAAATTATGAGTCACTATTATAATAGTATATTTTTCACGCAATTCTAGCAACATATTTTCGATTTTACTACTTGAACCTGGGTCCAAAGCACTAGTGGGTTCATCTAATAAAATAACTTCAGGTTCAACCGCTAATACGCGTGCGATGCAGACACGTTGTTGTTGTCCACCGGATAAAGCGAGCGCATTTTTCCCTAAATCATCTTTGACGTCATCCCAAACGGCCGCCTGTTTTAAACTTTTTTCAACGGCTTCGTCTAATGTCGCTTTATCTTTAATACCAGCCAAACGCAAGCCATAAACGACATTTTCATAAATTGAGAATGGAAATGGATTAGGTTGTTGGAATACCATACCCACATTTTTACGTAAACTTACCGTATCCATTTTAGGACCATAGATATCTTCACCTTTTAATTTTACGGCACCAGTAATAGTGACGCCCGGGATTAAATCATTCATGCGATTTAACGTTCTTAAATAAGTTGATTTACCACAACCGGATGGTCCAATTAATGCGGTAATTCCCTTTTCATTAAAATCGAGATCAATGCCTTTGAGCGCTTCTTTCTTACCATAATACAAATGAACATCATTCGTTTCAATTATCTTACTCATTTGCGCTCCCCCTTAACCGAAGTTTCCTGAAACATAGTCATCCGTTAATTTAATTGTAGGTCGTGTGAAAATAGTTGTCGTTTTATCAAATTCAACCGCATTTCCTGAATGGAAAAATGCCGTGTAATCCGAAATACGTGATGCTTGTTGCATATTATGAGTCACAATAATAATTGTGTATTTTTCTTTTAACTCTAAAAGTGATTCTTCAACAATTCGACTTGAAATTGGATCTAAGGCACTCGCTGGTTCATCTAACAATAGAATATCAGGTTCCATGGCGATTGCTCTAGCAATACACAAACGTTGTTGTTGTCCACCAGATAATGATAAGGCACTGACATTCAAATCATCTTTAACTTGATCCCAGAGTGCGGCCTGTTTTAACGATTTTTCAACACGTTCTTCAAGTAATTGTTTATCCTTCATACCATGGCGTTTTAAAGCAAACGTAATATTTTCATAAATTGATTTTGAAAATGGGTTAGGTCGTTGAAAAACCATCCCAATATGTTTTCTCATTTCATAAATATCAACGTCATCTTTATTAATGTCCAAGTCACGATAGATAATTTTCCCTGTGACATCAGCAATCCCATCATTCATCCGGTTCAATGACCTTAGGTAAGTTGATTTACCAGAACCAGACGCACCAATTAATGCCGTTATTTTAAACCGTTCAAATTGTAAACTAACATCCCTAATTGCTTCATTAGACCCATAATGAACATGTAAATCTTTTGTCTCTAAGGCAATTTCATGTTTATCCTCATTGAAGGTCATAATTCTAGATTTTTCAATATTATTTTCTGCCATATTCTTGACCCCCTGAATGATTTATTTGCTTGATGTGATTTTACGATAAAGTGCCTTACCACCAAAACGTGCCAAGAAGTTAAATAATAAAACGGCGATGATTAAGACGGCCGATGCGCCAGCTGAAACAGCAGATGCATCCGGCATAATACCTTCTGAGTTAATCTTCCAAATATGAACGGCTAAAGTTTCAGCTGGACGCATTGGATTTAATGGACTTGCAATATTTGCTGGATTCCAGTTTGTGAAATCTAAAGCAGGTGCACTTTGTCCGGCCGTGTAAATTAAGGCAGCGGCTTCACCAAAGATTCGGCCAGCACTTAAAATAACCCCCGTTAAAATACCAGGTACCGCATCCGGAACAACTACTCTTGTCACTGTTTCCCAACGTGACAAACCTAATGAAAACCCAGCTTCACGTTGTGAGTACGGAATTGCACGTAATGATTCTTCAATTGATCTTGTTAATAAAGGTAAATTAAAGAATGTTAACGCTAATGCACCCGATAGAATTGAAAATCCAAAGTTAAATTGAACAACGAAAATTAAGAAACCAAAAAGACCAACGACAACTGAAGGTAATGAACTTAAAATTTCAACCGATGTTCTGATAACGGTTGTTACCCAGTTGTTCTTTGCATATTCTGATAGCCAAATACCCGCTCCCAATGAGATAGGAAATGAAATCAGTAACGTTAATAACAAGAGATAGAATGAGTTAAATAACTGAACACCAACACCACCGCCGCTTGAAAATGATTTCGCGGGAGTTGTTAAGAACTGCCAGCTAATATGTGGTAATCCCCGAACTAATATATAACCAAGTAAAGCAGCCAGAACTAGAACAACAAATCCTGCGATACCGTATAAAATACTTGTAGCAATTTTATCTGCTTTTTTAGGATTCATTATTTAAGCGCCCCTCTCTTACCAATAACTCTTACAACCATATTAAAGAATAATGACATTAATAATAGAATTAAGGCAAGTGACCAAAGCGCATTATTTTCTAATGAACCCATGACCGTATTTCCAATTCCCATTGTCAAAATACTTGTTAATGTTGATGATGGTGTAATTAAACTTGATGGCATTAATGATGCATTACCAATAACCATTTGAACAGCTAAAGCCTCACCAAAAGCACGTGCCATCCCGAAGACAACAGCAGTCATAATGCCCGGTGTTGCTGCCCTTAAAATAACTTTATAGATTGTTTGCCAGCGGGTTGCTCCTAAAGCTAATGAAGCTTCACGGTAGTAGCGAGGGACTGATTTCAAGGTATCAACAGTCATTGACGTGACCGTTGGCAAGATCATCACAAATAAAACGAATGTTCCTGATAAAATACCAAACCCTGTCCCACCAAAAATACTTCGGACAAAAGGTACAACTACTGAAAGACCGATAAATCCATACACGACTGAAGGAATACCGACTAATAATTCAGTAACCGGTTGTAAAATTCGACTACCTTTATTAGGCGATATTTCAACCATAAAAATGGCCGTTCCAATCGCAAATGGTGTCGCAATTAATGCTGATAAGAATGTGACAAAGAACGATCCAGAAATCATGGGTAAAGCACCAACTTCTGGCTTACCTGATTTGTCTAGTGTTCCGGGATTCCAACTTTTACCCAATAAAAAATCTTTAATTGACACTTTATCAGTAAAGAATGTCGCTAATCCCTTTGAAGCCACAAAATAAAAGATAGCAAGAACAATGGCAACAATTAACCCAATACAGAAATAAGTAATTATTTTGCCGCGCATCTCAAGTTTAGATGCTTTAGACTTTTTTAGTAAACTTTCACGAATCGGATCCATACCTACATCCCCTTCTTAATTGCTGTAATTTTTCCATCAACAGAACGTTTGACTTCCATCTGTGTAGTTGGAATATAACCTAATTTACTAACAACTTGTTTTTGAATTTTGTCTGACGTCATATAGTCTAAGAATTGTTTAGTTAAGCCAGTGGGTGCACCATTCGTATACATATGTTCATATGACCAAATTTTCCATTTGTTTGAGGCCACATTACTTTCAGTCGGTTTAACATTATCAACGGAAAGCGAATCAACCGTTTTATCTACGTACGAGAATGCCATATAACTAATTGCACCGGGCGTTGATCCAACAATCTGACGTACCATCCCTGTCGAATCTTGTTCCTGTGCATCCTTACTTTGTTGACCGTCTAAGCCCCATTTTTCAAATGTTAATCGTGTTCCGGAACCAGTTGCGCGATTCAAAAGAACGATTGGTAAATCTTCACCACCTAATTGTTTCCAATTCGTAAGCTTACCGGTAAAAATTGCAATAAGTTGTTTCTTAGAGACATTTTTAACGCCAGCATCTTTATTGACAACTGGTGTAATCCCCACAACACCTACTTGATGATCGACCAGTTTGCTAGCGTCGATTCCTTTTTTCTCTTCAGCAAATACATCCGAATTACCAATACTTACAGCTTTTTCTTGAACTTGACTTAACCCTGTTCCGGAACCACCACCCTGAACGTTAACAAAGACACCAACATTTTCGGTACCATATTGTTCACCAGCCGCTTCTACTAACGGTTGTAAAGCGGTTGATCCAACAATTGTGATCGATTTACCTGAACTCGATTGTGTTTCACACCCCGATAAAACTAATAACATAACTGTTAAAATACCGCCAACCAATACTAAAGGCCCTTTTCTCATCATAACTTCCTCCGCAAATTCTCGACATTTAACTCATACATCCAGTTTATATTTTCAATGTAAAGGTCATGTGGTTGAATTGTAAAGATTGTGTAAAGGTTACAAAAAAAGCCATAACATAGTGTTATGACTTTAGTCGTTATTTCAGTTCTGGTGCGTCTGTCTTGAATAGATCTTCAGTAGATACACCACCATGTTGTTCAATTAAGCTTGTTTTTTCTTTTTTCTGTGCTTTTTTCAGTGTTTCTAGCGCTTTACTCTTTTTGTAATTGTAATCAGATTTATTCACCTTAGTAAAATTACTTGGCGTGTAGAATCTTAATAAATCACCTGTGATAACACTATCAGATAATGATAATGACGTTGTCACGTGCTTCAATTCTTTATCATAAGTTTTTTGTTGTTCCGCCGTTAGAGTCTTAATTTCTTTACCGGTCTTCGTATCGTATGTCGTATTCCCGACTTTAGTAAAGTTTGGCGAAACGAAATCACCATTTCTAAAGGCCACGGTTTGATTACGATTTTTTGACAATAAATCATTACCAAATTGAACCGTATCCGTATTTTTAACCCCTAATAGATCAAGTAAGGTTGGTAAAACATCAATTTCACCACCATAAGTATGATTAATGCCACCCTTAAGGCCATCCATATGAATCATGAATGGAACCTTCTGGAACATTGTTAAATCATAACTCGTAACTTCTTTTTTACCTAAAAGTTGTGCAATAGCCTTTTTATGATTATTAGAGATCCCGTAATGATCACCATACATGACAATCATACTATTTTTGTATAGCCCAGATTTCTTCAAATAACTAACAAATTCTTCAAATGATTGGTCCAAGTATTTAGACGTTTGTACGTATCCATCAACTGTACTATCATCTGTGGTCGTCTTTTTAATCGAGACATTTGCACTATCCAAATCATATGGATAGTGGTTAGTTAATGTAATTAATTTCGCATAGAATGGTTGAGGTAGTTGCTCAATGTACTTAGTTGACTGCTTCAAGAAAATCTTATCTTTCATCCCATAACCAACTTTGTAGTTAGTTTTGACATCATAATAAGGTTCGCTGAAGAAGTATTGGTATCCAAATGATTTATACGTATTATTACGATTCCAGAAACTACCCACGTCACCATGGAAAGCCGCCGTTGAATAGCCTTTTTGATCAAGAATAGCTGGCGCTGATTGGAATGTATTTTGTGTCCCATAAGTTGTCATTGCTGACCCAGATGGTAATCCGTAAAGTGATGATTCCAACATCATTTCGGCATCAGACGTTTTCCCCTGTCCTACTTGATGGAAGAAATTATCAAACGATAACGTGTTTTGATCATGATAATATTTATTAATGGTAGGCGTTACTTCTTGCCCATCCCATTTATAATCAATCATGAACTGTTGGAAACTTTCTAAATGAAGCACAAAGACGTTTTTACCCTTTGCTTTTCCATAGTATTGAATATTTGAACCCGCACGATTCTTATTCAAATAACTCAGGACTTCATCCATATCTTTTGATGTTGCATTTTTACGTGTCGCACTTTCTTTTTGTGTTTGATAAACGTTATATCCGGCATAGAAATTTAAGCCCAAATATTTAACAATATAGTTATTATCAAAAGTTCTCGTTAACAATTGAGGACGATCTTTACCGGCTAGACCTAAGTTACCGGCAGTTAAAAGAATAGACGCAATTGTCACAATAAAAGCGTAACGTTTCTTGATTGGATTATAATCAATTTTGACTAACTTAAATATAAGTAACAAAATTAGAAGAATAACATCAAGATAAACGAAAAAATCAGTTGGACGTAAAATACCAGCAATTCCTTTATCTAAGTTATTTGCAACTGAACCTGAATTTTTAATGATTCCTAGTGATAGAAAATCTGAAAATTCACGATAATAGACCATATTTGCAAAAAGCCATGTTGTTTGAATAAAATCAACAATCAGCAAAATCCAATATGATTTTTTACCTCTAAAGTAAATTGCAATTCCGAACAGTAATAAAGCCGTTGGGATTGGGTTTAAATAAAGTAAAAATTGTTGCATGCTCCCCGTCGAACCAAGCGTAAATTTTGTTTCGTACGCAACGACAGTTTTAATCCAAAATAAAACGAGCGTCAAGAGGAAGAAACCCCATCTTGAGCTCAATTTATCCTGAACATATTTTAAAGTTGACCGCATCTTAGTGCCTCCATTTTTTTAAGATCGATTTTCGAGAACACGAAAATGTCTTTAAATCTATGTTTCAGTTAATGATTAACCAAACAATAAATCGTAAACTTCCATTGCAATTAAATCAATATCATCAAATGGAAATCTAGTATGGTTACCTAAATCTTCTAACGTATATGCCTTCATAGCTGGATCATATTCAACGATTCCTTTTTCAACGCCTTCACGTTCGAAGTGTCTTGTTTGGATTTCGCCGTTTTCTTCTTTTTGCATAGCCTCTAAGCGGCTAATGATTGCGACTAACTGAGAATTTTTCATAGTTGTTCCCCTTTCAATATCATAGTTAATAATACCAAAGTTTCTCCGTATTTACACCTGATTATACAGATTATAATCGTTTCTTAACATGTTTTTATGCTAAACTATTAGTTATTAGACTTGGAGGCCGATAAAATGGGTTTATTTAGAAAAGATTTGAACGATCAAGTATTCAAAATAGAAGTTTCAGATATTCGTCAATTTGATGATGAAGTGAGCCAAATTCCCGGTATGATTAAGTTAACTATGGGCGAACCAGATTTCAATACGCCGGATCATATTAAAAAGGCTGCCATTGAAGCCATTAATGAAAATTACTCCCATTATATGGGAATGGCTGGCGACATTGAATTACGTACGGCCGCCAGTGAATTTTTCAATGAAAAATATGGTGTTAGTTATGATGCTCAATCTGAAATATTAGTCACGGTTGGTGCTACTGAAGCTATCGCAACTGCCTTACAAACTATTTTCAATCCGGGGGATGCGGTTCTTGTTCCTACTCCGCTTTATCCCGGTTACATGCCATTAATTACCTTAAACCGGATTAAACCCATCTACATTGATACACGTGATAACAACTTCAGATTAACGCCCGACATGATTAACCAAGCCATTGCTGACAATCCCGACGAAACCATTAAGGGGATTATCTTGATTAATCCAAGTAATCCAACTGGTATTTCTTGGACTGAAGACGAAATTATTGCGATAACCGATGAAATCCGAACACAAAAGCTTTGGGCTATCAGTGACGAAATTTATAGTGAATTAACTTATGGACATAACCATATTTCGATTGCTAAATATATTCGTGACCAGACTGTCTTAATCAATGGCTTATCTAAGTCACATGCAATGACAGGTTGGCGAATTGGGTTTTTACTCGCACCTAAAGCTATGACTGACGAATTAAAGAAGGTCCACCAATATCTAGTTACATCCGCAACGAGTGTTTCACAACGTGCTGGTATTGCCGCTTTACGCGATGGTAAGGATGACGGTCGTATTATGAACGTTGAATATAAAAAACGTCGTGATTTTGTAATGACAGAGATGAAAAAAATGCACTTTGAAATGGCGGAACCCAGTGGCGCTTTTTATATCTTTGCTAAAATCCCTGAAGGTTATAATCAAGATGCAATGGCATTTTGCAAAGACCTAGCATTCAATCACAAGCTTGCTTTAATTCCGGGTACTGCCTTTGGCGAATCTGGTAAAGGTTATATCCGCCTAAGTTATGCCGCAAGTATGGATAACTTAGTTGCTGGTATGGAACGTTTAAATGCTTATATGACAGAAAACAAGTAAATACATGACCATAAAAATAAG
>NZ_JANXLE010000005.1:0-128474 GCF_030127605.1 Dellaglioa algida | reverse complement strand
TATAAATAAATCGTGATTTGGATTCCCCTACCGATTGAATCTTTAACAACAATTTCCCCACCCATTGCCGTTACAAGCTCGTGCACAATAGAAAGTCCAAGCCCATTACCCTCTATTTCTTTACTTCTAGACTGGTCAATCCTATAGAAGCGTTCAAATATTCTTTTTTTGTCCTCGTCTGAAATGCCGACACCCGTATCTGAAACCGAAATAAATGTTTTTTCTTCATTCATACCTGCCTCAATTAAAATTGAACCGTTGTCTACGTTATATTTAACGGCATTTTGTAGTAAATTCTCCACGATAGTTGTTATTTTACTTTTATCAAAACTGATAACAAAATCTTTTTGTATTTTTATATTAATTTCCAAATTTTTACTTCTAATATTTTTGCTTAAAAGTTCTAATTCAGAATCAATTACGTCATTTAACTTAAATTTTGTAATGTTTTCTTTACTTCTCTGACCCTTTGATAATTTCAGTATTTCTTGAATTAGGACCTCTAACTTATTGCTTTCATCGTAAATGATATTCAAAAATTTCTTTGTTGTCACGGGATTAACCGGTTCCTCCAAAAGAGTTTCAGTAAAACCTTTTATTGCGGTAACTGGTGTTTTTAGCTCGTGGCTTACATTTCCAACAAATTCTGTCTGCATTCTCTCTAAGAGTTTCACTTCAGTTATATCGTACAAAATTACAATTACTTGAAAGTCAACGTTATCATTTGCGACGTAGACCACCGTTGCATCTACTACCTTGTTTGTATTTCTAATCTCAACTTCAGCTCGTTGTTTTTCTTTTAACTTTATAGCTTTTTCAATTAACCCACTTAATTTATATGTTTTAATGTCATCAATATACGAGTGCCGTTGCGGTTGAATCTTACGTCCCAACAACGTGTCTATCGTTTCATTTGCCATTAAGACTTGTCTTTTATGATCTATTTGCATAATACCAACGGTTAAATGCTCAATTAATCGCAGATAATTATTATTTTGAACCTGATAATGGACGTTTCTTTTCTTTTGATAACTCTCCACGCGATTAATTGCCTTTGACAATTCAAAGTTTGGACTATCCGTATCCAGTAAAACATGAAATGAGGCGCCTTGATTGACTAAGCTATTTAATCTATTTGCCATTAACTTTGATTCCGCATCAGACTTAGACACCATTTTATAAATAATAAATATCTCTATAAAACTTAAAATAATTACACCACTTACGTTAGTTTTACTAAAGAATCGGCCAGTCACACTCCATAATAACATCATACTAAATATTAAATTCAGCGATATTATTAAAATCGCAATCACATATTTCATTTTTTTATTCATTTATTTCCCTCAAACTTATATCCAAATCCCCGAACTGTTTTCAAATACACTGGTTTCTTTGGATCGACTTCTAATTTTTCACGTAAATGGCTGACATGCATATCAATCATTCGCGTCTGTCCTTCATAATCATATCCCCATACGCCACTGAGCAATTTTTCTCTACTTAAAACACGGCCTATTCGTTTAACAAAGTACACCAAAAGCTCAAACTCTTTTGGCGTCAATGAAACTTTTTCATTATTTTTATAGACAGAATAATTTGAAAAATCAATTTTAAAATCTTTAAATTCTTTAACTTCCTCATTATCTTGTTCAATCCCAGATGAATTAATCTCGGTACGTCTTAAAATAGCTTTAATTCTTGCCACTACTTCCCTTGGACTGAACGGTTTCGTCATATAGTCGTCCGCGCCAATTTCTAACCCAATAATCTTATTTAATTCATCATCTTTAGCCGTTAATATTATTATTGGCGTTTTTATTTTTTCCTGTCTTAACTTCTTTGTAACTTCAATACCATCATATCCCGGTAACATCAAATCAAGAATAATAAAATCAAAATTTCGTTCTGTTGCCTTTTTGAACGCACTTGGACCATCTGTTGCCACCTGCACTTCATAATTCGCATTTTCTAAATTATACGTTAGTAACGTCACAATCGCCGGTTCATCATCCACAACTAAAATTTTTTTCATTACTTATCCCCTAACCAAATTTATTTGATTATAACCAACCCTATTTCGTACGGTGAATCTGAAAAAATAGCACTTTCCGTTATTTTAGTGTCACCACTAAACGTTTTAATTTTTAATCGACAATATGTTGAACTACTTTCAAGCGCTTTATATAGTTCATTTTCATTTCTCACGTTAATACCATTACATTGGATCACGACATCCCCAACCTCAACGTCCATTTTCGCCGCTGGTGTTTCTGGTCGTACCCCCACAATTAAGATACCTTCATCAGATTCTGCAAACCACTTTTCTTGTTTATTATCATGGCGTTTAATGACGTATCTATCCCCCAAATAAGCAATCAATAATATGACTAGCCCAATTATGCCCGCTATTGGATAAAATGCAGATATGATGGCTAAACAGGCGTTCACTACTGCCAAATATAAATATTGTTTTTTGATAAAGCCGATAGCTAATTTTGGCAATTCTTTATATATTCGGAGCGTCAGTCCAATAATTAACGGTAAAATAATAACGTTGTATTCTGTCCCCGCTACACGAATTAATGGCCACCAATCAAATACACTGTAAAATTGATTACCTGGCACTAATACTACGAGTGGTATAAGATACAACTCTTTCATTTTAAATGATGATATATTTCGTCCTCGTTTACCAGTCTGTGTACTTGGCGACAGTTGACTCTTCCTAAATAAGTGTAGTGCAATACCTGTAATAAGCAAGCTAAGCGTTCCCACCAGTAAAATTCCCGTTAAAAATTCAGGTTGGAAAGCCTCATTTTTAAGCACAATTGTATTAGATGGTTGCCATTCCAACATCCCATAAACAAGTCCAGAAATTAAGAATAACGGATAGATGCTGTTGAATAATGGGTACAATAAAAGTCCTGCAATCATGCAGATTGTATAGATAAGTACCCAGTTCATTGGAATCATTGTTCCCGTTCCAAATAAAATTACTGATCCAATAATACCAAAGAGTATTCCTACTTTAATTGCGTGGCGTCCCTCATAGAAATCACTATCGACAGCCGTCCGAAATGCTTGTCGCTCTTTTTTTACCCTCTGATTATAAATAACAAACATCAATATCGTTACCAACCAAACCGTCGGTTGAATGAAAAATGTTCCAATAATTTTAAGTATCTCCATAAATCCACCTATTTTCTTTAAGATATAATACTCAAATTATATCATGCTTTATTACGATAAAAAAATGATTATCTAAATTGAAAAAAAGACTGGATACCGTTAAAAACGGCGCCCAGTCTTCATTAATTTTAATTAAATCTTTAAGAATCGACGCATTGAAACAAATGATCCCAGCGCACCAATAATGATACCAATTGAGATTAATAGCAAATCAATCTCCGCCAAGAAAGTTCCTGGTGTTAATAATCTGTAACTTGTTGATGCCAATGAAGCTTGTAAGCCGTTATAAATCCAAATGTAGCCAAAATCAACTAACGCAATTGGAATAATTGCCCCTAAAAGCCCAGTCCATGCACCTTCAAGTAAGAATGGCCATCTGATAAATCCATTTGTGGCACCAACTAGACGCATAATACCAATTTCATTTCTACGAGACAAAATTGTGATTCTAATTGTATTAGATATCAAGAATACCGCAACGAATAGAAGTAACGCACTAATAATCATACCCCATTTTTGGATACTACCAACCACTTTAAATAGTTTTTTAGCAGATGTTCCACCAAAACTTGCATCATTTACATAATCTAAAGTTTTAGCTTTTTTTGCAACTTGTTCAGTTTGCTTTGGTTCTTTCGTTTGAACATCAAATGTATCATATAGAGGATTATCATCCCCACCAAACAATTTAAACTCATTACCATAACTGCCGACAACTTGTTGTAATTGTTCTTTTTTACTTGAAAAAGTGACTTTTTTAACTTCAGAGTAACTTTCAAGTTTCTTTTTCAACGTATCTTGTTGGTTCTTTGTTGTCTTGCGTTCAACAAATACTCGAACTTGAACGTCATTTTCAACATCAGATGCTAATTTATTTACATTCATTAAAATCGAGAGCAATACACCAACTAAAATTAATGTTACAGTAACTGCACTGATAGCGGCAACAGACATCCATCCGTTACGACGAAGACTCTTAACACTTTCACCTAAATGGCGCTTAAACGTTCTCATTTTCATAACCGTATTTTCCTCCTTCTTCATCTCGGGCAATACGGCCATCTTCAATAGCCAACAAACGATGTGGATATTTGTTCACAATAATACTATTATGAGTTGCCATGATAACTGTTGTTCCCTGTTTATTTACTTTTTCTAAAATTGCCATGATATCGTCAGAAGTTTCAGGATCTAAGTTACCCGTTGGTTCATCAGCAATCAACACTTCCGGTTTATTAGCAACCGCACGTGCAATAGCAATTCTTTGTTGTTCGCCACCAGATAGTTCTTCAGGAAATTTATCTGACTTATCAGCTAAATCTACAAGGTCCAGAACATAATCAACGCGTTCCTTGATTTCTGCTGGTTCTTTTTCAATAACTTCAAGTGCATAGGCAATATTTTCAAATATTGTTAGGCGTGGTAATAATTTGAAATCTTGGAAAACAATCCCAAGATCTCTTCGTAAAAATGGGACTTCTTTTGGTTTCATCGTTTGTAACTGAAAGTTATTTACGGTAATTTCACCAGATGTTGCTTGCTCTTCATGGTACATCATTTTGATAAACGTTGATTTACCGGCCCCACTGGGTCCAACCACGTATACAAATTCACCTTGGTCAATTCGAATATTGATATCATTACTTGCGATAATATCATCGGAATATTGTTTAAATACATTTTTAAATTCTATCAAACAGTGAATCCTCCTATGTCTATTTTCATAATGTTTTCATTATACCATGATTATGTTCTTACAGATTTCAATAGTTTTACAATTAAGTTTCATTTATTAACTTGGGTTTTCATTTTTTAGTTTCCACTGTAAAAAAGCGTTAATAAAACCGTCTAAGTCTCCATCCATTACTGACTGTACATTTCCCGTTTCAAATTCTGAACGATGGTCTTTTACCATTGAATAAGGATGGAATACATACGACCTAATTTGCGATCCCCAACCAATATCCATCTGTTCGCCTTGAATGGCAGCACGTTCTTTTTCTTTTTCTTCCATTTCAAGTTGATACAATTTAGATTTCATCATGCTTTCTGCTGTTGCCCTATTTTGAAATTGTGATCGTTGCGCTTGACTTGATGTTACAATTCCTGTTGGTATGTGAATCAATCGAACCGCCGAAGACGTCTTATTAATATGTTGTCCACCGGCCCCAGACGATCTGAAAACTTCCATTCTAATATCATCTTGGTTTAATTCAATTTCAACGGAGTCATCCAATTCGGGCATGACATCAACGGATGCAAATGATGTATGACGCCGTCCCGCGGCATCAAATGGTGAGATTCGGACTAATCGATGGACACCTTTTTCACTTTTTAGATATCCATATGCATTTAGTCCCTTAATTAGAAGCGTTACACTTTTTAAGCCTGCTTCATCCCCGGACTGATAATCTACCGTTTCAACGGTCAATCCACTTTTTTCAGCCCATCTCGTATACATTCTTAAGAGCATTAGCCCCCAATCTTGAGATTCAGTTCCACCTGCGCCCGGATGAATTTCTAAAATAGCATTTCGACTGTCATAAGGTTCATTCAGTAGCAGTCTTAACTGATACCTATCAAGTGCCTTCATCGTTTCATCAAATAAATCATTAAACTCACTTAACATATCCGGATCATTTTCTTCTTGTAATAATTCAAGCATCACTTGTAATTCCGAAACCCGACTCTCCAAATCGTGAAAGGAGTCATACTTACCTTTTAGCTGGTTCGTTTCATCAATGACTTTTTGAGCTTCTTCTTGATGATTCCAAAAATCTGGATCAGCCATCCGTTCTTCATTCTCAGAAATTCGTTCATTCAGCGTCTCTAAGTCAAAGAGACCCCCTGAAGTTAGTTATTTTTTGTTCCATATCATTAATCTGTTTCCTATAATCACTTAATTCCATGAGTTTTCTCCTTAATCTGTTAAAAAGGGTCACCTTCAAACTCTATCGAATTCGGAAGTGACCCTTTACTGATATTTTTTTATTAACGTTTAATATTTTGTCTAATTTCAGCTTTCATGAATAAACGTGTCACTTCAAATTCGATTGTACCCACAACTTCTTCAAACATTCTGAATCCATCTGATTGATATTCAACCAATGGGTTTAATTGTCCGTAACCACGTAGTCCGATTGACTGACGTAGTTGATCCATTGCATCGATGTGAGCTGTCCATTTATCATCAACAACACGTAACACAACTACTTTTTCAAATTCGAGCATTTGTGCTGCATCAACTAATTGGTCCTCTTTAATTTTGTAATTCTTTTCGGCACGATCAACTAAGTAGGCTTCAATCTCTTTAGCATCCTTACCTTCTAAATCTGCCAAGGAAATGCTATCCTCGTTAACCATTGAAGATACTGCAAAATCTATAATAGCTTGCAAGTTCCATTCAGTTTGGTCACCTTGAGTGTGCATTTGAACAATATGATTTACAGTTCTTTGAATCATAGGCATAATGACTGGTTTCAATGTTTTTTCTTCCATGATAACTTGTTGTCTTTGGTTATAAATAACCTCACGTTGTTCACGCATGACATCATCATATTGTAAAACATTTTTACGCGTATCATAGTTATTACCTTCAACACGTTTTTGTGCTGATTCAACTTGTTTTGTAATCATACGACTTTGAATCACAGCATCATCTTCAGTAATATTCATACGTTCCAAGAAACTCTTAATACGTTCTGAACCAAATCGTAACATCAAATCATCTTCTAAAGAAAGATAGAATTGTGTCATTCCATCATCCCCTTGACGACCGGCACGACCACGAAGTTGATTATCAATACGACGAGATTCATGACGTTCCGTACCAATAACAGCTAATCCGCCAATTTCCTTAACACCAGGTCCCAATTTAATATCAGTCCCACGTCCAGCCATATTTGTTGCAATTGTAACGGCTCCACGTTGTCCAGCATTCAGGATAATTTCAGCTTCACGTTCATGGTTTTTGGCATTTAAAACAGCATGTGGAATTTCAGCTTCATCCAACATTTGTGCCAATAATTCTGACGTTTCAACTGCGACAGTACCAATTAACATTGGTTGTCCAGCTTCATGACGTGTTTTAATATCAGCGATTACAGCCTTAAACTTACTATTCAATGATGGATATAACAAATCAGCTTTATCATCACGAATAATTGGTTTGTTTGTTGGAATTTGAACAACTTCCATATTGTAAATTTCACGGAATTCTTCTTCTTCCGTTTTGGCAGTACCTGTCATACCAGATAATTTCTTGTACATTCTAAAGAAATTTTGGTAGGTGATATTAGCCATTGTTTTTGTTTCGTCTTCAATTTCTACGTGTTCTTTAGCTTCAATTGCTTGATGAACACCATCAGAATAACGACGACCTTCCATGATACGGCCAGTAAATTGATCAACAATCATTACTTCGCCGTCTTGTACAACATAATCTTTATCGCGCAACATAACAAAGTTAGCACGTAACGCATTATCTAAATGATGCGTTAAAATTGTGTTATCCGTATCAAATAGATTGTCTAAACCAAAGTATTTTTCACCCTTGCGGATTCCTTCTTCAGTTAAAGAAATTGATTTTGATTCAAGATCAATCTTGTAATCTTCTTCTTCAGTTAATGTTTTAGCAAATCGATCTGCTCGAACATACATTGCAGTTGTTTTTTCAGCTTGACCAGAAATAATTAACGGCGTTCTAGCTTCATCAATCAAAATTGAATCAACTTCATCGACGATAACGTAGTTCAAGGGTCTTTGAACCATATCTTCACGGTAAACAACCATGTTATCACGTAAATAATCAAATCCTAATTCACTATTTGTTGAATACGTAATATCAGCAGCGTAAGCTTCACGTTTTTCTTCGGCTGTTTTTGCATTGATATTCAGTCCAACAGTCAAGTCCAACCATGAATACAATTCACCCATCTCTGTTGCATCACGGCTCGATAAGTACTCATTAACTGTAACAACATGGACGCCTAATCCAGAGATTGCATTCAAATAAACGGGCATAGTAGCCGTTAAAGTTTTACCTTCACCAGTTTTCATTTCTGCAATATTACCGGCATTTAAAACCATTCCACCAATCATTTGGACACGGAATGGGTATAGGCCTAGGACACGTTTTGCGGCTTCACGAACAACCGCAAACGCTTCAGGTAAAAGATCATCAAGCGTTTCACCTTCTTGATATCTTGCCTTAAAAGCAGGCGTTTTAGCTTTTAGTTCATCATCAGATAGTGCAGCCATTTCATCGGCCATGTTTTCAATAATATCAGCTATTTTACCCAGTCTTCGTAATTCACGGGTATCACTTTCAACCCATTGTCTTAATACATTTGCCATTTAGCTTTCCCCTTATATATCAAACACTCTTATTGAATTATTTTTAATTATAATATCATTTTTTATAGTATCACTAAATCAACAAATTTTAAACCAAAAATAAAAAAAGCCTTGCGTAGTTAAACTACCCAGCAGGCTTTTCCCTTCTAACTTAATCTTCGGCTTCAATTAAACCGTAGCGACCATCTTTTCGTTTATAAACGATGTTAATACCTTCTGTATCAGCATCTTCGTAAATAAAGAAGTTATGGCTCAACATATCCATTTGTAAAATAGCTTCTTCACTGCTCATTGGTTTCAAAGAAACATGTTTTGTACGAACAACGTCAAACATGCTTACTTCTTCATCAACAGAATCTGATTCTTCATCAGCAATTTCATTACGAATTTCAATCTCTTTGATTCCTTTACCTCTTGATTGACGGTTAATTTTAGTTTTATATTTACGGATTTGACGTTCTAACTTATCAGTTACAAGATCGACACTTGAAAGTAAATCTTGTGATGTTTCTTCAGCTCGAAGGACGAGAGAAGGCATTGGCACAGTCACTTCCACTTTAGCCGTTTTATCTGAGTACACTTTTAAATTAACATGAGCCGTTGAATTTGATGTATCAGTGAAGTACTTTTCTAATTTGAATAACTTCTTTTCAACATAATCTCTAGTAACATCTGTAACTTCAACATTTTCACCGCGAATATTGTATTTTAGCATAATAAACTCTCCCTTCAATCTACGGCAGGTAACGAACCAATTAATAACCTTCCCGTTGGTTTAATTATAAGCGAAAATGACTGAATATACAAACGATATCCCCTAATAAAATACGATTAGTACGCCATTGTAATCGCAAACATATTCATTTAGACGTTTCTCGATTCACTTCTAATTAAATCATCTAGAATTCATCTTGCAAGCGTTATACTTTTAACACATTTAGCCCTTGACGCTAATAAGTCAATCGCATAAAACAACGTCCGACCCGTCGTATAGATATCATCGACAACTAACACAACTTTATCAGTTAAATCCGGACAATCTGAGCTGAGCGTAAAAGGCTGGACCAATTCCAACCTTTGATGCCTATTCTTGTGAGATTGTTTTTCTTTAACAGTATCATTTCGCTTCAAAAAATGACTATGTTTGATCGTTAAAAGACCGCAAACTTGGTTAAATCCCCGACTACTCATTGTCTCAGAATCTACGGGGATCACCACAAGATAATCAAAATAAATCGTCTCAATCTTCTTTTTTAACGCCGTTTGAAAAACAGTTCTTAACTGGTAGTCTCCATTAAACTTATAGTTTTTAATAATTTCTTTCATAAAATCATTGTAAACGAATAACGCTTGATTCTGAAAATCATAACTCGGGTAAATAAGTCGCCATTTTTTACAATCCGGACAACATTTTTGATTCTCTTGATCTCGTCCGCATCCTTCGCAGGCTGTACTCGCCTGGATTACCTCAAATTGTTCCCGACAATTCCGACAAATTTGCTGTTTTTCATAAGGCTTAAAAGACACGATAAATGCTAAAGTTAGTTTCTGACTAAAGTCATTTTGACAAATTTTACAATTTCTCATACCTTTAACCGCCTTGCTTTTCGATTCATTGTTTTTATTTGTCCCGCTGCTTTTTTCAATGTAGCCGTATAATCACTACATAAAAAAATAACGTCGCCGTGAGGTCGGTTAACATTGCGACCGACGCGACCAGCAATTTGAACCAAGGCTGCCGTTGAAAAAGTTTTATCATCAGCCCCAAGTACAAAGACGTCCAAATTAGCAAAGGTTACACCGCGCTCTAAAATTGTTGTCGTAATAAGATATCGCATCTCACCTGATCTAATAGCTTTTACTTTCTCTAATCGATCGGGATCCTCAGAGTACACAGTTTCCCCCTTCAAGTTGGGGAACTTCTTCTTAAACGCCTGCATCACTGGTTGTAACAACCAAATTTTAGGCACAAAAACTAAAAATGGATCATCACGTTTTAGCCAATGATTGATTCGCAAGACTAATTTTTTTGGTAAATGTCCTTTTTTAATTTTTTTCTCCCATGATTTTTCAAATACGACTTTAATTTCGGGTAGTTTATGTCCATGGAAACGTACGGGCAAGTAACTCACAGTTAGCCGATTTAGCCGGACCTCTCTTAACAGTTCCTCACTGGGTGTGGCTGTTAAATATAAACTGGACCCTCCTTTTTTCGTTGCCTGGGTTGTCGCTTGCAAGAGTAGTTTATTTTGAGCATATGGAAAGGCGTCCACTTCATCAACTATCATGACATCAAACGCCTCTTGAAAACGCAATAACTGATGAGTCGTGCAAACGACCAATTGCGTATATTTATACGGATTCGTCGATTTACCGTGTAACAAACAAATATCTATCTCGTTAAATGCCGCCTGTAACCTTGGAAATAATTCGATACAAACGTCAACTCGTGGAGATGCCAAGCAGACACGCTTATTATCCATTAACGCCGCTTCGATACCTTCAAACAGCATCTCTGTCTTCCCGGCACCCGTAACAGCCCATAATAAATGACGAGCGGCCGGTTTCGCAAATATTTGTCTAACTTCATTAGCACAAGCTTCTTGTTGACTTGTTAGTTGTCCATCCCACGTTAATGGACTTTTTTTCCAAGTTGTAAACAGGTTTGGTTCAGGTATAGTATAAAGTGTAGTCGCACTCGAGATTCGGCCCAGTATAATACATTGAGTACAATAATACCGTTTACCCTGTAGATGATTTTTACTGAATTCAAGCCTTGAGGAGCACCTACGACAGATTAACTGTTTACCCTTAGTCATAATACCCGAGTAAGCAGTAAGACCATCCAACTTAATTGTTTCATCTATTTCTAAATTAGTTACTAAACGACCATATAAATTTGAAAGTGGCATTCTCATCAATCCCTTCAATAACTTTAAATACGTAAAGGAATATTAATTATGTCTAAAAATTACTTAACAATTAAAAAATCTGGTTCGGATACCTTAATCGAAAAGAAGTCTGCCTTCATTTGTCAAATCGCCAGAATTACAAACGAAGAGGAGGCGCTCACTTTCATTGCGTCAGTTAGAAAATTAGAACCTAAAGCCAGACATCATTGTTTCGCATACACCTTCAATCTTGACTCTGAAATTCAACGTCAAAGTGATGATGGTGAACCTTCTGGGACAGCTGGCGTTCCAATCCTGGAAGTCATCAAAGCTAAACAGCTTAAAAACATCTGCATTGTTGTCAGTCGAAAATTTGGCGGAATTAAGTTGGGGACTGGTGGACTTATTCGTGCGTATAGTAATGCCGCTTCACAAACTGTCGACGCAATCGGCGTTGTTGAACGTATTTTGCAAACTGAACTCATTTGCCAGGTTACCTATCAAAACGTTGGTAAATTAGAAAACTACCTTAAAAAAAATAATATTATCATTCAGCAAGTAACCTATCTTGAATCAGTTTCATTCACACTTGCGGTTGATCAAAAAGAGCTGACTACCCTGCAAGATCACTTGATTGATCTTCTTAATAATCAGGTCACCTTTAAATTAGGTCAAAATTTGTATAACGAACTTTCAATCCAATAAAAAAGGATGTCCAAAAGCGGACATCCTTTTTTTCTATTTATTTTTTTGAAGTCATGGCTTTAACAATTTTTTTAATCCAATTTAAGAGTGGCTTTCGTTTCGATCCGACTAACCCAATGGACTCAACGAATAACTCTAATCCTATCAGTGTTGCCACTGACATTAATATTGAACCCCAAATTGACGAGATGGGGTACAGTAAGGAAATAAATGAAAAAATCAGGGCAATTCCATAAATAACCAATACCGTTTGACGGTGAGTTAATCCCATTTGCATTAATCGATGATGTAAATGGTGTTTATCTGCTTGAGAAATAGGTTTTTTATTTAAAATTCGACGTAACATCGCGTAAATTGTATCCGTGATAGGTACACCCAAAATTAAAACTGGCACGATAATTGAGATAAATGTTGCATTTTTTAGCCCAGATAGTGAAAATACCGCAATCATAAAGCCAATAAACAGCGCGCCAGTATCCCCAAGATAAATTCTTGCCGGAAAAAAGTTATAGGGTAAAAAGCCAATTAAAGCGGCAACTAACGTAAACATCATGATAGCAATATAACTATTTGTGTTAACTAAAAAGAAATATCCTACCAACCCACTCGTAAACAACGCAATAATTGAGACACCCGTTGCGAGTCCATCCAATCCATCAATTAAATTAATTGCATTTGTAATAGCCAAAATCCAAATTACTGTAATTGGTAAGCTCAGCCAACCTAAGTTTACGATGCCAAAATAAGGTACCGTGAATGTTGTCATCCGCATATTTGTAAAAAAGTAAACAATCAAAGCGGCAATGGTAATGCCAATTAGTTTTTGTCGCGGACTTAATTCGAATTTGTCATCTAAAGCACCGGTAACTATGATTACCAACTCGGCAATCGATAGCGAGACCAACATTTTAATTGGATACTGATTTCTTAATACGAAGAAGTTTGTGAAGTTAAAGGCCAAGAAAATAGCTAAGCCGCCCATTGTAGGCATTGTAATTTTATTTACTCGACGTTTATTTGGTACATCAACTGCGCCAATCTTAAGTGAGAACAATCTGACAACTGGCGTTAACAACGCGGAGATAAGCGCTGTTGCGAAAAATGCTACGATAATTGGAAACATTATAGTCCCTCTCCTCATGGTATTGTGTTGTAATATCCTTATAACTATACCACGTTGTTACCTGAATTCAAAAAAAACATCAATTAAAATTAATTGATGTTTTTCGGTCATTATTTTTTCAAATGGTAGTTATAAGTTGCGACAATAATATTTTCACGAGAATTTAAAACTGATCTTAATCTTAAACTCGTTTGGTTATGCAAAATATTTTGCCATGGTTTTTTAGGTAAGAATTGTGGCACCAGAACTGTTGTCGTAAAGTTACGAGCAGCAGCATTTTTAGCAATGACATCCGTAAATTTCACAACGGGCGATGCAATTGAACGATATGACGAATGTAAATCAACGAAGCGAACACCTGGGAATCGTTCTTTAAATTCGCGTTCTGTTTCGTGTTCCTTTTCAGGATTCGTATCAAATGACACGTGCATTGCAATAACATAATCACCGATTGAACGCGCATAATTAATTGCCCCGGTTGTAACATGGGTCACAGAACTAACTAAAACGATAACCGTCGAGCCATCAAAATCGTGAATTTCTGCTTCTTCTGTTAAACGTAATTGTTCGGCAACTTTATTGTAGTGATCATTAATTTTATAGAAAATAATGTACATGACCGGCATAATAATAAAGAATGGCCATACAGTTGATAAACGATATCTAAAGAGAATTAACAAGATACTTAGTGAAATAAAAGCACCTAAGAAATTGTAAAAGGCCTTCATAATCCAACCTTTTGGACGATCGTGGTACCATTTTACAATCATACCCGTTTGAGATAACGTAAACGGAATGAAAACACCAACTGCATACAATGGGATTAACAACGATGTTGTCCCATTAAAGATAAACGTTAAAATAATTGATCCGGCAGCTAACGTGATAATACCGTTAGAATAACCTAAGCGATCACCTTTATCCATGTATAAATGAGGCATAAATTTATCTTTAGCTAAATTAAAAGCTAAAATTGGAAAAGCCGAAAAACCTGTATTTGCTGCTAATACCAAAATCAAAACTGTTGAAAATTGGAAAATATAGTATAAAATACCTTGTCCAAATGTTGTTTGTGCAATTTGAGAAAGGACAGTCACTTTTTCAGTAGGTACAATTCCATACCAGTAATTCAAGAAAGTAATTCCACCAAAGAAGATTGCTAAAAGTGTTGCCATAATTGTTAACGTAGCTGCCGCATTTTTAGCATGTGGTTTTTTAAAGAAAGGTACCGCATTACTAATTGCTTCAACACCAGTTAATGAAGAAGAACCTGATGAGAATGCTTTTAATAGTAACGCCATTGTGATACCAGGAACAGCAGTACCAACGGCGGCCGTCGCATGATATGGTACCTGACCTGTCATAATATTATAACCACCAACAAGTAACATTAAAATGATCATAACCACGAAAAGGTAAACCGGAACTGTTAGAAATGATGCGGATTCACGTAAACCACGTAGATTCATCGCCATTACTAAAATAATGATAACTACCGAAATACCAACCTGATGCCCATAAAGTGATGGGACAGCGGAAATCAGCGCTTCAGTTCCGGCGGACACACTAACCGCAACGGTTAACATGTAATCAATTAGAAGTGACCCACCGGAAATCAAACCTGCATTTTTTCCCAAGTTCTTACTCGAGACGACATATGCGCCCCCACCTTTAGGATAAGCATGAATGATTTGACGATATGAAATTGTAATTGATGCCAATAAAACTAGGACTAGCAAGGCAATAGGTAATGAGTACCAAATTGCCATCGCAGAAAAACCAACCAAAACAGTAACAATCTGTTCAGTCCCATATGCCACGGATGACAATGCATCTGATGATAAGAGAGCCAATGCCTTAAATTTTGATAATTGTTGATTTCCCTCTTCAGAAGATTTTAATGGTTTCCCTATTAAAAGTCTCTTTAAATAACGCCGCATTTCATTTTTACCCCTTATGTTCTATATTTTTTTAATCGTTATACATGCTGCCAAAATGACACATGTATCTTGCCAGATAATTATTTTAAACAATATTAACTATCCACCGAATGCAGTCTATTTTACTCGTTTATATTTAAATATACAACACCATGAACGAACTTTATTTAAGAACAAAAAAAAGAGCCATCAGCCCCATAATAGCAGCGATTAATAGCTCTTCAAAATTTATTATTTTTTATGACAATTGGGTCTACATCATGCCGCCCATGCCACCAGGCATTTGTTGTGGGTCAGCTGCAGATATTGGTTCTGGTTTATCAGCAACAACTGCTTCAGTCGTTAATAATAATGCTGAGACACTAGCTGCATTTTGTAATGCTGAACGTGTCACTTTTGTTGGATCAACAATTCCAACTGCAATCATATCTTGCCATTCATTTGTTGCGGCATTGAATCCAATACCAGGTTTCTCTGATTTTAATTTTTCAACAATCACAGAACCTTCAAGACCAGCATTCTTTGCAATTTGACGTACTGGTTCTTCTAGAGCACGTTGCACAATCTTAATACCTGTTAATTCATCACCAACTGCTTCAAGTGAAGCAACTTTACCGATTACATTAACAAATGCAGTACCACCACCAGCTACGAAACCTTCTTCAACAGCGGCACGTGTTGCATTTAAAGCATCTTCGATACGGTACTTACGTTCTTTTAATTCTGTTTCAGTTGCGGCACCAACTTTAATGACGGCAACCCCACCTGACAATTTAGCTAAACGTTCTTGTAGTTTTTCACGATCAAATTCAGAAGTTGTTTCATCGATTTGTTTTTTAATTAAACCAACACGTTCGATAATTTTTTCTTTATTACCTGAACCTTCAACAATCACTGTGTTTTCTTTTGTGATATTGACTTTTCCGGCTGAACCTAATTGTTCAATTGTTGTATCCTTCAATTGCAAACCAAGTTCATCTGTAATAACTGTTGCGCCAGTTACGATGGCGATATCTTCAAGCATTGCTTTACGACGATCACCAAAACCAGGTGCTTTAACAGCAACAACATTGAATGTACCACGAATTTTATTCAAGACCAATGTTGGTAAGGCTTCACCATCAACATCATCAGCAATGATTAATAATGGACGACCTTGCTCAACGATTGATTGTAGTAATGGTAATACTTCTTGAATATTAGAAATCTTTTTATCTGTCACCAAGATGTATGGTGTTTCCAAGTTAGCTTCCATTTTATCGTTATCAGTTACCATATATTGTGATAAGTAACCACGATCAAATTGCATCCCTTCAACAACATCTAATGATGTATCAATACTTTTTGATTCTTCAATTGTAATAACGCCATCGTTACCAACTTTTTCCATAGCATCAGCAATTAAAGCACCAATTTCATCATTAGCTGAAGAAACGGAAGCAATTTGTGCAATATCTTCTTTAGTTTCAACTTTATGTGATAGTTCGTGCAATTCAGCAACAGCCGCTTTAGTTGCTGCTTCAATTCCGCGACGAATACCAACTGGGTTAGCACCGGCAGTCACATTTTTCATACCTTCGGTAACAATTGCTTGCGTTAAAACAGTAGCCGTTGTTGTTCCATCGCCAGCAATATCATTAGTTTTAGATGCAACTTCTGAAACTAATTTAGCGCCCATATTTTCGAAATGATCTTCTAATTCAATTGCGCGAGCAATTGTCACACCATCATTTGTAATGATTGGGGAACCATATGATTCTTCCAAAACAACGTTACGGCCTTTTGGTCCTAAAGTTGATTTAACGGTATTGGCTAATTGGTCAACACCTCTAAGCATTGCTGAACGAGCATCTTCAGAAAACTTTAATTCCTTTGACATAATTAATCCACCTCATCTTTAAAATTTATATTAATCTACTGTTGCAATGATATCTTTCTCATGAACAATCAAGTAGTCTTTACCTTCAAATGAAACTTCTGATCCAGCATATTTATCAAATAAAACGGTTTGTCCGACACTGACAGCAACGGCGATTTTTTCACCATTACGCATTGTACGACCATCACCCACCGCAATAATCTTACCTGTTTGTGGTTTCTCTTGCACATTACTTGCTAAGACAATTCCACCTACTGTTGTTTCTTCTTCTTTAGTTACTTCTAAAATAACACGATCTGCTAATGGTTTTAACACGTTCTATCCCTCCAACTATATTATTTAGCACTCTATCTATGTAAGTGCTAATCACAAAATTAACTATAATCAATTTTCGGGATAATTGCAAGTGTTTAAGCTCTTATTTATATGGAAATTTTGATATGAATTAAATTCGTTATTCGGTCAATTATGCTATACTTATCATACGAATTTGTTCAACAAAAACAGTCGTAACTAATTAATAGTCGTTAAAGGAGTTTTCATGTCAAAATCAACTAGTAAAAACTCAATAGCCATTTTATTGGGTTATCTTATTATTTTCATTTTACCAACAATTCTAAATCAAATCTTTTCTTTAAAATCAGTTATTTATCCCGTTATGACGGCCGATTACGTTTTAGGCGCCCTACTACTAATCTGGTTAAACCATCATTTTAGTAATAAAAATTCAATAGATGGCCAATCCAAATGGTCGCAAATTATTTTATGGGGAATTCTTGGATTTGTTTTAACCCTAGTCATCCAGATGGGAATCCAATTAATCTCATACGCCATTTTAAAAACAACCGTGGCCTCACAAAATACGAGCGAGATCATGACTATTTTTTCAAAATATCCTTATTACATGCTGGCCGTCTCACTCGGTGCCCCAATTATGGAAGAACTCGTTTTTAGAAAGGTTTTCTTTGGCAATTTAGCAAGTTTTATTCCGCCGGCCTTTGCCGCAATTACGTCTAGTCTCTTATTTAGTTTGGCACATAACGATGGCCATTTAGCTATCTACTTCTTAATTGGATTACTCTTTTGCTATCTTTACAAACGAACGGGTGATATTAAAACGTCCATGGTCGCACATATTCTCATGAACAGTTTAGTGTTAACGATTCAAGCACTACTCTAAAAGAAAGGTGGAATTATTTTGATTTTGTTACAAGTACAACAAGCAGCTCGATATTTTGGTGCAGATGTTTTATTTGAAAATGCCAATATGGATATCAAGGATGACGCCAGGATTGCCTTAGTTGGTCGAAACGGCGCCGGAAAATCTACGTTAATTAAAATGATTATTGATCAAGAAGTGACTGATGCCGGTCAAATCATTAAACATAAAGGGATGACTATTGGTTACTTGGCCCAAACAACAACTGTTTCTTCAGAACGCTCAGTCTGGGAAGAAATGAGTCACGTTTTTGACTACTTAAAGAAAATGGAAGTTCAAATTCATACACTTGAAGCTCAAATTGCCGACCCGGAAAATACAGAAGATTCTGAAAAATTCGAAAAACTATTAACAACGTACGACCAACTTTCACATGATTTTAGTGAACAAAATGGTTACGGTTATGAATCTGAAATCCGTTCCGTTTTACATGGTTTTAGATTTTTTGAAGAGGATTTTGGACGCGACATCAGAACCCTTTCCGGTGGTCAAAAAACACGTCTTGCCTTAGCCAAACTACTTCTAGAAAAACGCGATTTACTTATTTTAGATGAACCCACTAACCACTTGGATATCGAAACGTTAACTTGGTTAGAAGGTTATTTAAAAACCTATACAGGCGCCCTTCTCATTGTTTCTCATGATCGCTATTTCCTAGATAAAATTGTGACAGAGGTTTACGATATGAGCCACAATGAAACCACACATTACAACGGTAACTACTCACAGTTCATTATTAAAAAAGAAGCAAATTTGAAACAAGAATGGAAAGTTTTTGAAAAACAACAAGATAAGATTGAAAAACTTGAAGACTTTGTTAATAAAAATATTGTGCGTGCTTCAACAACTAAGCGAGCACAAAGTCGCCGTAAACAACTTGAAAAAATGGATAAAGTAGGCCGTCCTGAAGGTGATGAAAAGGCGCCGCGTTTCAGTTTCAAATCCGCAGATGAGAGTGGCAATATTGTTTTAACCGTCTCTAATGCAGCCGTTGGTTATGATAATCAAGTGTTATCCGAGCCCGTTTCGATCGACTTACATAAACATCAGGTTCAAGCTATTGTTGGACCAAATGGTGTTGGTAAATCTACCCTACTTAAGAGCGTCTTAGGCCAAATTCCCTTTATTCGTGGTGAAGCTTTTCTTGGTACTAACGTTCATATCGGTTACTATGATCAGGAACAAAACCAATTAACGGATAAAAATACTGTTTTAGACGAATTGTGGAATGACCATCCCTCAACTCCCGAAACAGATATTCGTTCATTACTAGGCAGTTTCTTGTTTTCCGGGGATGACGTTTTGAAACGTGTTTCTAACCTGAGTGGTGGTGAAAAAGCACGTTTAGCCTTAACTAAGCTTGCGATGAACAAAGATAATTTCTTAATTTTTGATGAACCAACTAACCATTTGGATATTGATAGTAAAGAAGTTCTCGAAAAAGCGATTAATAACTTTGACGGAACAGTCTTACTCGTTTCACATGATCGTTATTTTATTAATAAAGTAGCTGAAAGTATTATTGAAGTCTCTAGAGAGGGTTCAACTTACTACATGGGCGATTACGATTACTTCGTGGATAAAAAAGAAGAACTGGAAGCAATTGAAGCTGAAAAACTAGCCCTTGAACTTGCTTCAACGACCACACTTCCTGAAGCCAAAGTTACAACTAATTACCAACAAAATAAAGAGACTCAAAAAGAACAACGTAAGTTAACACGTGAAATTGATCGTTTAGAGACTGAACTGACCGCTTTGGAAACTCAGAAAACGAAACTTGAAGAAAAAATGTCACAGCCTGATATTTTCAGTAATGCTGATAAACTTCAAGAACTTCAAACTGATTTACAAACCGTTCAAATTGCAATTGAAACTGCAGAAAGCAATTGGGAAGAAGCAAGTCTAGCTCTTGAATAGACTCGCTTCTTTTTTGTTATTTGTTGACATTCAAGCAATGAAAGCCTATTCTTTTCTTGTAAACTAAAAATTTAATATAAGTACACTAGGGGTGTTCTTTAGAAGAACTGAGATAAGCTTTTGCGGCTTAATCCCTTCGAACCTGTAAGTCAAAACTTGCGTAGGAAAGTGTGAAGAAGGACCCCACTCTACGATTTTTTTGTTAAGGAGTGGGGTTTTTGTGTACTTAAGAGGAGAAACCATGCAATTAGAATTACTCGATAGAATCCGTTCAGAAAATCCGGTTATATTTAATATTTCAAATTACATCACTGTTCAAGACGTTGCCAACGGGCTTAACTCAATTGGTGCTTCGCCCATTATGCCCAGCGCAATTGAAGAAGCGAGCGAAATGCTTCAGATTTCTTCCGGTGCCGCAATTAATATGGGCTCATTCAGAAGTGATGAGCTCCCCTACATTGAAAAAGTCGGTCAACTTGCCAATGACTTAAATATCCCACTTGTACTAGATCCCGTTGCCGTGGCAATGCCTTACCGCCAAAAAGTGGTCACTAATTTATTAGACCATATCCATTTTGACTTTATTCGTGGTAATGCTGGTGAGATAGCCGCACTTGCCGGTATCAAATGGCAGGCCAAAGGAATTGATGCTGGTGATGGGTCCGCTGATTTGGCAGAAGTCGCAAAAAAAGTCGCGCAACGTTACAACTGTACGGTTGTTTTGAGCGGTCCAACCGATTATATCTCTGATGGAACGCATGACACAACGGTGACTCACGGCACGCCCCTTTTCCAGATTCACGTAGGTTCAGGTGACATGCTTTCAAGTTTAATTGCCGCATTTGCAGCAGTTTCTAAAGATAATTACTTTGAAGCAGCAAGAATGGCTTGTCTTATTTTTGCGACAACTGGTGAAATCGTCGCAAATGAATTGGTAGATGAAAAACCAGGTAGCTTTATTGTCGCCTTACTAGACAAATTACATTTGGTGACAACAAAAGAAATTGCCGACCAAATAACTATGGAGGACTAAATATAATGACTGATTTTCCACAAGCACTTTCAATTGCTGGATCAGATAGCAGCGGTGGTGCTGGTATGCAAGCTGATTTGAAAACAATGCAAGAACGCCACGTGTACGCTGCCACTGTTCTTGTCGCAATTACGGCACAAAATACAATAGGCGTTCAAGATAGCCTTCCACTACCCGCTAAGATTATTAATGAACAATTCACATCAATCGCAGATGATTTAGCTATTAAAGCGTGCAAAACAGGAATGCTAGCCGATTCAGAGCACGTTTCTATTGTCGTAGAAAACCTAAAGAAATACGACTTTGGTCCGTTAATTGTTGATCCCGTCATGGTCGCAAAAGGTGGAGCAACGCTTCTGACCGAAGATGCCGTCATCACAATTAAAGAAAATTTGGTTCCACTGGCTACAGTGGTGACGCCAAATATTCCTGAAGCTGAAGTACTCACAGGTCTAACGATTAACTCCAAGGAAGATATGATTATGGCCGGTAAAAAAATGAAGGCTTTAGGTGCAAAAAATGTCATTATTAAAGGTGGTCATCAGAATTCTGCAAACACTGCGAGTGACTTTGTCTTACTAGAAAATGGCCATTCATTTTGGTTATCTTCAAAACGCATTGATACAATCCGAACTCATGGTACCGGAGATACGCTATCAGCATGTATCGCCGCTGAGTTAGCCAAGGGAGCGGACGTTGAAACGGCTATTATAACAGCCAAAAAATATGTTGAAGCGACAATTGCCGATGGTATTATTGTTGGCCACGGTCATGGTCCCCTAAACCATTGGGCATATCGAGAGGTCGCAAAAAATGCAAAACTTTAACCAAACGTGGTTAGCAAGTTACTTTATTGCAGGAACACAAGACGTTCCCGACAATCAATTACTACCTGTATTAGAAAAAGCGTTAAAAGCCGGTATTTCTTGCTTTCAATTCAGAGAAAAAAATCCATTAAATCCGTTAAATAAAACGCAGAAAAAGGCACTTGCAATCAGCTGTCAAAATTTATGTGCAGCATACAATGTCCCATTTTTCATTGACGATGACCTTTCTCTAGCACTCGACATTCACGCAGACGGTATTCACGTTGGTCAAACAGATCAACGAATTACAGATGTCATTCAACAAGCAGCAGGTCAATTAAGTATTGGACTCTCTTGCCAGACGCTTGATCAAATTAATGTAGCAAATCAATTATCAGCTGTTGATTATATTGGCAGTGGCCCAATTTTTCCTACAAGTTCTAAACCGGATGCCACCGCCCCACTCGGAATTGCCGGACTTTCTCAATTACTGGCTATCAGTGATCACCCGATTGTTGCCATTGGCGGTATTTCAGAGACTAATTTAGCCGATTTAGCCAAGACAACTGTTTCAGGCGTTGCCGTTATCTCATTAATTTCCCAAAGTACCAATATTAAACAAACGGTGCAATCCATTAATCGTTATTTCCAATTGGGGGACGCCTAAGATGTCTGAATCTAAAGCACTACATGGCCAATTTTTAATTTGGCTGGGTGCAGCTATTTCAATCGCTGAAATTATGACTGGAATGTTGCTAGTACCACTCGGGTTTTCCAAAGGACTCCTTGCTATTTTAATGGGGCATTTAATTGGGTGCGGTCTCTTTTTATTACCTGCCGGTTATATTGGCGCTAAGAAACATCAGACGGCTATTCAATCAACAAAATCTACTTTCGGTTCAACCGGCGTTATTTTATTCTCACTGATCAACTTAGTTCAATTAATTGGTTGGACGGCAGTTATGATTGTTAACGCTATTTCCGCAATGAATGGTGTGTCAAGTTCCTTATTTAATTTTAAAAATTCAATTATTATGGGCATCATTATGGCAATTTTAATTATCATTTGGCTTTTAGTTGACATATCTCACTTATATCAGATTAATTTAGTTATTGTTAGTCTGTTAGTTATTGGCTCAATCATCATGATTTTTTTAATTTTTAAAACGCCCATTTCACATACGCCAAATCTTACTACGATGACGTTTGGTTCAGCCGTTGAACTAAATATTACTATGGCATTGTCTTGGTTACCACTGATTGGTGATTACACAAAATCAACAACTCGTCCAATCGCGATGTCCGCAATCAGTTCCATGGGCTACTTTATCGGTAGTTTTATCATGTTTACAATTGGCTTATTTTTAACAACTAGAACTGGCTATACTGATTTCACATCATTCTTAGTCACTTCTGGTTTAGGTATTATTGCCTTATTCATCATTATTTTTTCAACTGTAACGACAACTTTTTTAGATGTCCTCTCAGCCACAATTAATATTCAAAATATTCATCCATTCAAAAATATGAAATTAATTAGTCCTGTTATCGTGGTACTTGGTTTAATCATCGCATGGATAGTCCCAATTGATAACTATCAAACATTCTTATATTTTATCGCATCCGTCTTCACACCACTGTATGCAATTGTATTTGTTAGTTATTTCGTTATGAAGCAATCGTTACCTTATTGGTTAAATATTTTTTGGTGGCTAGTTGGTATTTTCGCTTACTACCAACTGCAACCATTCGATTTCATCCTGGGGACAACAATTGTACTCTTAATCGGATTGAGTTTATTTGTTTACTTGTCACAATTTATTTTACCTAAGCGATACCTTAAAAAAATACGTTAAACTGAAAGTAAAAAAATAGAGTTCTAGAATGACCCTCGATGTTAACCTCACATCAAATATCATTCTAGAACTCTATTTTCATATTGATAGTTAAGCAATCCAATCAAATTCTAAACTAGGATCCGCATTCAAATCTAAACCAGCACGTTGCCCTTTTAGAAATTCAACATAACCTGCGGCACCAATCATAGCAGCGTTATCACCACATAATTTAATGGGTGCTTTAATAAATTCAACAGTATCCATTTTTTCCATGTCAGCTTCAAGTCTAGCGCGTAGCCCTTTATTTGCGGCTACACCACCAGCTAGAATTAATTGCTTAATATCATATTCATGACATGCGCGAAGCGTCTTTTCAGCAAGCACGTCAACTACACTTTGTTGGAAACTCGTTGCTAAATCGGCACGATCCAACGTTTCACCTAGTTGATCTGCATGATGAACGGTATTGATAAAGGCACTCTTCAAGCCACTAAAGCTAAAGTCATAGTTATCATCCTTAATCATTGCACGAGGGAAATTAAAAGTATCCTTCCCTGTATGCGCAAGTTCATCAATTTCTTTTCCTGATGGATAAGTCATCCCAAGAACACGTCCTACTTTATCGTAAGCTTCACCGGCAGCGTCATCACGCGTCTCACCGATAATTTCAAATTGACCTTCTTCTGGCATATAAACGAGTTCTGTATGTCCACCCGAAACAAGTAGCGCCATTGAAGGGTAGCTTATCTCTGATTCATAACGCGCCGCAAAGATATGTCCGGCCATATGATTAACTGGTATTAATGGTAATTCATGGGCAAAAGCAATTGCCTTTGCTGCAGATACACCAACTAATAATGCACCCACTAATCCAGGTCCATAAGTAACTGCAACTGCATCTAGATCGTCATAGCTAACGTTGGCTTCCGTCATTGCATCTTGAACGCAACTCGTAATTTGCTCAATATGGTGGCGACTAGCGACTTCAGGTACCACACCGCCAAATCGTTTATGACTATTAACCTGTGTAGCAACAATGTTCGACAGTATAATATGTCCATCTTCAACCACCGCAACGCTAGTTTCATCACAACTTGATTCAAATGCTAAAATTAAATTTTTTTTCTCTGCGCTCATCGGGACTCCTTCCTACTGACTTTATATTTACTATCTTAATTTAAGTAACATATCAACGGCATCTTGGCCATCTTCAACATAATAATTCTCTTGAATACCAACTTTGTTAAATCCCAGTTGGTGATACAAGTTCAATGCGGCCTGATTATCACGACGGACTTCTAGACTAACTGTTTTAAATTTCATTAATCGAGCTCGCTTCGTGATTGCCGTAACTAGAAAATTACCCATCCCTCTACCCTGACATTCTGGCAGAACGGCAATGTTCGTAATGTGAACATCCCCAGTTAATGCATCCGTTGAGCAGCCAATAAACCCTAACATTTTATCTTCTTTACGTAGGACAAGATACAAGGTTCTCCCTTTTTGACAAATCTCGCCTTCGAATATTTTAGCACTCCATGGTGATTTACCATCATAAACTGCCTTCTCAATTTCAAGTAGTTCAGGAATATCAGGAACAACAGCACGTGTCATAAAATAAGTTTCATTTCTAATTTGAATACGATGATTTTGAAAAACTAATGTTCTCGCGGGTTCATCTATCCTAAAATCTGGGATGATTTGTTTCACTCGTGCTTTAAATTTTTTCAACATAGGTATTATGATCCTTATCTGAATGAGTTTCTAGCCACTGGGATTCTGCCTGCGTTAAACGTAGGTAATTTGGAATAAACGTTTCCTGTTCAACAGGCTCTTTATCTTTACCAATTAGCCCCAAAATAAAGGCCTGTGGGACGTTTAAAAAGGGAGCCGGGAAATGTGCCTGTTCGCCCAAAATATCGATAATTTGGGGCTTAAATAAATCAACATCAGTTCCAACAAAAATTTGTGATTGGTTACGTTCTTTTAATTCAGTAAGCCATGCCACAAGGTCTCGGTGTTGATCTGGCAACTCATTTATCAGTTCATTACTATTTCTATATAAGCCGGAAAAAACATGATTTCTGCGGGCATCAAATAACGGTACGATATCGGTTTTGTCATCTGAAATACCTGCAGCCAATAGTTCCAAACTAGAAACACCGACTAATTCACAATCTAATGTAAACGCGAGTGTTTTGGCAGTTGCAACGCCAATTCTAAGGCCTGTAAAAGACCCTGGTCCCTGCGCAACAATAATTCTATCTAATTCAGCAGGTTTTACGCCGGCTAATTTCATGACATCAGCGATTGCTGGCATCAGTGTAATGCTATGATTTTTTTTAATATTTGTTGTCATAGTTGCCAATAGCGTCTTGTCTTCTAGAACAGCGACACTGAGTGGTATGTTCGATGTATCAATTGCTAAAATTTTCATTCATATCTTCCTTTATTTCTGCTTTGTTCATATTTTAGCACAAAAATAGCTTAACACATTTTTTCTAAGAAAAAATTAACAAAAAAATAGAGCAAGTCTCTTGCTCTATCGTCGCTATATATTTATTTTGAGAAACCATTTGGATGTGACTGTTCAAAAGTCCATGCCGTTTTAATAATGTCTTCCATATTTTCATACTTAGGTGTCCAACCAAGAACTTCACGTGCTTTACCACTAGCGGCAATTAATGTTGAAGGATCACCTGCACGTCTTGGTGCAATTTCAGCAGGAATTTCTTTACCTGTTGCACGACGAGCTGCTTCTAAGATTTCTTTGTTTGAGAATCCGTTAGATGAACCTAAGTTAAAGGCGTTACTTTCGTTTCCTTCAAGCAAGTAATCTAAAGCAAGAATATGTGCATCTGCTAAATCGATAACGTGGACATAATCACGGATATTTGTACCATCTTTTGTATCGTAATCGTCACCAAAAATTTGTAATTTTTCACGTTCACCATTGGCAACTTGTAAAATAATTGGAATTAAATGTGTTTCAGGATTATGATCTTCACCGATACTACCATCTGGTTTTGAGCCTGCAACATTAAAGTAGCGTAAGGCAACAAATTTAACGCCATCTGCAACGTCAGTCCAATGCATAATTTTCTCCATGGCTAATTTGCTTTCACCATATGGATTCGTTGGAATTTGAGGATCGTCTTCATGAATTGGCACAACTTTAGGTTCTCCATACGTTGCTGCCGTTGAAGAAAAGACAATCTTCTTCACACCAACCTCAGTCATGACTTCAAGTAAATGAACCGTTCCTGCTGTATTGTTGTCAAAATATTTTAATGGTTTTTCCATTGATTCGCCAACAAGAGATGAGGCAGCAAAATGGATAACCGCTTCAATATCTTCATTTTTGAAAACATCGCGCATAAAATCTTTATCTGCAATATCGCCTTGATAAAATTTTGCTGCTTTATTAACAGCTTCTACATGTCCCGTTACTAAGTTATCAACAACAACCACATCGCGGTTATTTTCTACCAACTGATCAACAGTATGTGAACCAATGTAGCCTGCGCCACCTAAAACTAAAATTGACATTTAACATTCCTCCAAGGGGTTTTTGATAATTTCATTATAGCTTACTTCATTGAGTATATCACGAATTAAAGCCTTTTCAATAAATAAATAGATGGCAATAAACTCGCCGTCTTGTAATTTTTTTATAAGTCACCTGTTAAGAATTGCGCTTTCCCCATACCAAAGCTCCAATCTTCATCAGTGTTAATTGTTAGATTAATCACTAAATCTTCCGGTCTCAAGCCAACTTTTTGTTGTAACTGATTCATTAACCGATGATAAAAATCTTCTTTTTGCTCAGTCGTTCTTGGTCGTGTTGTTAAACTGAAAACGAGGACATCTTCGGTTCTCGTAAATCCTAGTCCGGTATCCAGAACTTGCATCTCGTTTGCCGCGTGTTGCGTAACAATTTGATACCTATCACCGACTGGCGCACCAAATGATTGAAGCATAACATCATACGCAATGTCCAAAATCTCTTTTATCTGACTTTCAGAACGGCCTTTAATCATATCAACTCTCATTACTGGCATAATCCATCCCCCCCTATAATCGTTTACCTAATCTTTGAATCTGTTTATTATTACCAACAATATACAACAACATAATTTGAATAGGAATTAAAAATAAATCTTTAATCCCACGCGCATAGATAATTGTCCAAGGCGATTGATACATGAGTACCAACCAAAATGTATTTAATAATAAATCAATCACAATGACATTGATTAATACGGCGATGATAATCCGTGGTAATGTAAATGGCTTTTTATAAAACACAAGCCCATAGAAAAACGCACCCAGAAAAGCGGATAATGTGAATCCCCAGAAAAAGGTTCCCCCTTTACTGAATAATATGGTCCCAACCAAATCGGATAAAACAGAACCGATACCACCCAGTAACGGGCCAAACCAAGCTGCCAGAAGATAAGTCACAATAAACGTAAAACTAATCCTCAACGTTAATACTTGATACGATAAAAAATTGGTTAGAATAATTTGACCGGCTATTAATAAGCCCATCACTGCTATATTCCTTGCAGTCAATCTCTTTGTTAAATTTTCCATGATTCAGACATCTCCTCGTTGGAGTTGCCACATTATAATATGCGGCGAATGCGAGAATACAACCGCAGCTATTGCTAGCCTTCGTCCAAAAGACACATTCCGTCCTTTTGGCACTTAACGCTGTACTCTCTACCCCGAAATTTTGTAGTTTACTACTTGGACAGTATAGCACGAAACTTAATTAACACTGAATGTTTCATTTTAATTTACCTTATTTTTCCGGATCATAAAAATAAAGCCCATAATTAAGCCAACCGCAGCAGGTAGCATCCAACTCAAGCCAATATTGAATAAAGGTAGATAATGATTTGCAAAATTTAACATATTTTTCGTAAATGCTAGATTTTTTACTGACATTGGCATTGCGTTTAACCCATCAAAAATAGCGCTAAAAAAGGTCAGCACGGTTAACCACTTGTATAAAATACCAACTTTTAAGTTATAGCTCTCCAAAACGGGTTCCAAACATGCTGCAATCATCAAGACAATTGCAAGCGGATAAAGCAACATTAAGACCGGCGTTGATAACGAGATTAATTGATCTAACCCAACGTTTGCAATCAAGAAACTAACCACGCAACCCAATGTAAGATACAATTCATAACTACCCCGGCCAATAATTTCAGCGCATGTTTTAGCAAAGGCGCTAGTTACGCCAATTGCCGTCTTAATGCAGGCCACTACAATAATTGCAGCGAGAAAGAGACTCCCCAAGCTTCCAAAATAACGTTCTGCTACCTGAGCCAAAACAGCTCCACCATTATCAGAACGCGCAAATGAACCTAAGCTAGTTGCCCCTAAATAGGCCAAACAGGTATAGATAATACCCATTAAAATAACGCTGATACTACCAGAATAAATAATCCCTTTTGTAATTGATTTGGAATTTGTGACGCCTAAATCTTTAATTGTATCCACAATAATAATACCAAAAGCTAGACCAGCCAGTGCATCCATTGTGTAATAACCCTGCCCAAAAGCTGACATAAATGTATTTTTTTGATAAATACTTGTTGCAGCAAAATCTGCATAGTTACCCATTGGTTGGATAAATACGAATAATAATAAAATAGCTAACGCGCATAAAAATATTGGGTTTAAATACTTACCCACATAAACTAAGATCTTAGTTGGCTTAATTGCCAACAACCAAACTACCGTAAAAAATAAAAACGAAAATAATAAAAGCCAACCAGCTTGTTGACCGGGTTTAATATGCGGCGCAATCCCAATTTCAAACGGGATTGTTGCTGATCTTGGCCCAGCAAATAACGGCCCAATCGTTAAATAAAGTAACATTGTAAAAATGATACCGTATGGTTTACTAACCTTGGATGCTAACTCAAAGACACCTCGGCTTTTGGATAATCCAATCGCAATGACGCCTAAAAAGGGTAACCCGACACCGGCGACTAAGAAGCCTAAGTTACCTAACCAAAGATTTTGTCCTGATTGCTGACCAACAAAAACAGGAAAAATTAAATTTCCTGCGCCAAAAAATAACCCAAATAACATTGAACTAATAAATAAATAATCGTTCCTACTTAATCGCTTTTCTTCCATCTTCATGACCACCTTATCTGTCATATACCGTAACAAATTCATAGTCAAAGTACAATATAATCTGTATAATCTAATTGTCAGCAAGGAGGAAACTATGAAAAAAATATTAATTTTACATACTGGTGGCACTATTGCCATGTCCGAAAATCAAGAAACGGGAGCTATTGCGCCCGGTGCAGAGAACCCTTTAAATCAAGCCGTAAACCCATTTGGTGATCGTTTTGATTTAATTACTGAGAATGTCTTTAATCTACCCTCTCCACATATCGGCCCTAAAGAAATGTTAATTATCCAAAAAAGAATTATGCTCGCTTTCAATGAAAACATTGATGGTGTCGTTATTACTCATGGCACAGATACATTGGAAGAGACCGCTTATTTCTTAGATTTAACCTTACCTAATCACTTACCAGTTGTCCTAACAGGTGCCATGCGCTCAGCAAATGAAATCGGCTCAGATGGTTTACACAATTTCCAAACAGCCATTTTAACTGCCGCAAGTGATGACGCCGTGGATAAAGGTGTTTTAGTCGTCATGAATGATGAAATTCATACTGCTCGTTATGTCACAAAAACACATACAACTAATGTCGCAACATTTAGAACGCCAACATTTGGTCCTATTGGTAGTATTGCTAAAGACAGTGTTAATTTTTTTGCCGAGTTACTTAGTCAAACTTGCCTAGCAATTGATGAAGTTGTTGATCACGTTTATCTCGTTAAGGCTTACGCCGGAATGGACGCTGAGTTACTTGGTTTTCTTGATAACGACCAAACAAACGGTGTTGTCATCGAGGCTCTTGGCGCTGGCAATTTGCCACCACAAGTTCTAGAAAATCTTCAAAAATTAATCGACCGAGATATCCCAGTCGTCATTGTTTCACGCTGTTTTAATGGTGTGGCACAAGATGTTTATGACTATGAAGGTGGTGGCGTCCAATTAAAGAAAATGGGTGGCATCTTCTGCCGTGGCTTAAACGGGCAAAAAGCACGCATTAAGTTATTAGTTGGTTTGAGTACCGGACTTCAAAAAGATGAACTCGCAATTTACGTCGCAGATGCATTGTCATAAAATCGAAAAAAGTCTCAACTTCAAATAATGAAGTTGAGACTTTTTTAATTTTAACGTTCTGTCCATTCACAATCTGCTTCACAATACACGTCATCACCAATCTTAATTTGATGATGAGTTAATAATCCCTCGTTCTTTATAACAACGATGCTATCGATTTTGTGACCATAATGAATTTCTTTTTCATACTTAATATTCATATGTTTTAAGTTATGTGACATCAGAAATTCTTCTGTCAGTGAATCCAATAACCAGTCAAAATACCTAGAATTATTAACATGTTGATTTGGATCAATATCAAAAAATCGAACATCATATGATTTTTTAAAATCTACCGTATCCTCATCTGAAATACCAACTGGATTTTCTAAGCGTTCAATTCTACGCGTATATTCGGCCCCAAAAGGTTCAATAACTTCGGGTAATACCCGAACCATTTTACGCGTTTCATGATCCATTAAGACGAGTACAGCATGAACACGTGCACACTCATTACCCTCTTCATCATGAACCCAAAAGTCTCGATAACAGAAAAAGCGATTATATGAAACTGCCTCTGTTGTTAACGTTAATTTTTCATCAATATGAGGCATTCTCTCAACATCAATCAGATATTGCGTAATAACCCAACCGAAACCCAAATCGGATAGATGCTTTTCGGTGAGACCCAGATGATCACTTTGATCCGTTGAGACCAAAATAATCATATTAATTAGCATGGCCATTGTTACACGACCACTTTTATCGCCTTCGTAATAGACGGCGCGATGCGTTTCACTAAACTTATTATCTTCCACTATGTCCGCCCCTTAAATATGATGATAGAGATTATAGATTTCCTGTTTTTTCATTTCTTGTTTTTTGGCGATTTCTTTAATTGCGTCATTCGTTTTCATACCGGTTTCAATTAAATAATCAACTTGTTCTTCAATGGTCATACCTGCCAAATGGTCAACTTCTGTTGCCTCGGGTGAATCGTTTCCTTCAACAATCACACAAAATTCTCCCCGAACCTGATCTGAACCGGCCCATTCAATAGCGTCATCTAATGTACCACGTAAAAATTCTTCATAACGTTTAGTTAATTCGCGACAAAGAACCACTTTACGTTGACCGCCAAAACTAATAGCAAGTTGTGTTAATGTCTTTTTCAAACGATGTGGTGCCTCATAGAAGATAATGGTCATTGTTTGATTTTTTAACTCTGCTAGTTCTTCTTTTTGATCCTTTGGCTTACGCGATAAAAATCCATAAAATAAGAATGGTTGTGGCGCCAATCCCGATGCGATTAACGCTGTAATTCCAGCATTTGCTCCGGGAAGTGGAACCACTGGAATTTTAGCTTCAATACATGCTTTAACCAGATCATGACCTGGATCACTGATTGAAGGCATTCCAGCATCACTTACCTGCGCAATTGACTGACCTGCTAATATTTTCTCAATGAATTGTGGTATACGTTCTTGCGTATTATGTTCATGAAAGCTCAATTGACTTGTTTCAATATCAAAGTGGTTTAATAATTTTTGTGTATTTCGTGTATCTTCAGCTGCTATGTAATCGACCTCTTTTAAAATGTCGATTGCCCTAAATGTCATATCAGATAAATTACCAATCGGTGTTGGTACTAAATATAATGACCCGGTTGTTCCTTTACCTTGGAAGCTACTCTGTGCGGCTATTTCACTCATATTTCGCGCTCCCCATAGATTAAGTCTAGGCAGAATGCACAAGGCTCATCGTCGACCCGACGTGAACCGTACATCCCTTCAATATTACAAACATGAAATCCTTGATCATATAATTTTTCTAAATTTTGGCGTGATTTTGATAGATTAGCATCAGAAGATTCGTTAAAATCTTTAGACGTTTGTCGCTCTATTTCACTTAGTCTCTCTCTTAGATGTTGGTTTTCAATCTCTAATTCAGCGTTATTTTCAAGAACGCCGGTCATATCAGATTTTATTGTTTCAAAACTCGATAACATCCGTTTCATTTCCTCTTCGATAGCTATAAAATTATCATATAGTTGACGCTTATCCACAAAATCACCTTCATTTCATATTCTATAAGTCTATTAATTTTAATGTTGTTGATTCAAGTACACTTTGAAATGCAATATTCGTTTGAAGTAAATTTTTAATTTGCAAGCAATTATCTAATATCTCAACTAATTTTTCATTACTAATTAATTGAATGACTTTATCAATTTCAGCTAGTCGGTCAGAAAAGCTAATTTGTTCTTTTCGATTATAGCGAACAAGTAAACAATCTCGCGCTAACAATATAATTAAATCAGCCATCAATAGCTGTTGGTTTTTTTCTTTTACGAGTGGTACTAATTTAGTTTGAACCAAAATAAAACTTTCAGTATCATTTTTCAATAACTTATTGAACCAATTCCAAACCTGTTTAGTCATCTCAATAAAATTCTCATCTTGCGACAATTCTTCCGCACGGCTGATGCTCTCAGTTACATGAACGAGTAAATTTGCTTGATCTTTTAAGACGCCCTTATTCAATAGACTTTGAATTAATTTATCCTGAGATAACGCCGCAAAATTGACTAGCTGGCAACGTGATTGAATCGTTGGCAGAATTTGATTTTTGTTTTCCGTTAACAAGAACGCCGTCACAGTCCCGACGGGTTCTTCCAAAAATTTCAGTAAACTATTAGCAGCGCTTGCGGTCATACTTTCAGCCTTTTCAATAATAAAGACCTTTTGATTACCCTCAACACCACTTTTAGAAAATTCTGACTTCAAAAACCGAATTTGATCAACTTTGATTGACTGCCCATCAGGTTTAACGACGACGACATCTGGATGATTACCCGATAGAATTCGGCGACATTCCGCACAAACACCACATGGCTTTAGATCCTCATCAGCGGTACAAAAAAGTCTCATTGCAATCCATTGTGACAGTTCAATCTTACCAACGCCTTCTTGTCCCGCGAATAGATACGCATGAGCCAATTGATTCATTGTTGTTAACTTTTTAAAATGTTCAATTAAGGCCGGTTGTAATTCTTGAATCGTTATATTACTGGTTTCAGTAACCATTTCCGTCATTACTATTTACCCCTAAAATTGGTGAAATTGTTCTACTGGCAAGACGAATACCGTTGCGCCACCAACTTGAACTTCTAAAGGGAATGGCACTTGCGCATCCATTGAGACATCCAAATTAACAGGAGGAGCCATGAATTGTTCACGACTCGAAGATGTTTCCTTAATAATCTGTAAAACCTCATCCACACGTTCGTCTTCAATCCCAATTAAAAAAGTTGTATTCCCAGATTTTAAAAACCCACCTGTTGACGATAACTTTGTCGCACGGACATTTGCATCAATAAATACATTACTTAATCGGTTACTATCTTTATCTTGAACAATCGCTGTAATTAATTTCATTTGAATTCCCTCATTTCATTTATTTAAAAGACTCGGGTAATTTCTTCATTAAAACCTTGATACAATCTTCAATAACTTTATCCAAAGGTTGCGCCGCATCAATAGTAACTATGCGTTCAGGATTTTCCACCGCTAGCTGTTGGTAAGCTTTACGCACCTTTTGATGAAAAGCTAATTTCTCATCATCCAATCGATTCACTTCATTTTGACGGTGTTCAAAAATACGTTTTAAGCCAATTTCGGATGGCACATCAAAATACAAAGTTAAGTCAGGTTCTGTTCCATTTGTTGCAAATAAATTCATATCAGCAACTGCCTGCCTGCCAATGTCTCTACCAGCTCCCTGATAGGCGATTGAGCTATCTACATAACGATCACACATGACTAATTTATTCGCCTCAAGCGCCGGTAAAATGGTTTCCACAATATGCTGACGTCTTGATGCCGCAAATAGCAATGCTTCTGTTCGTTTATCCATTTCGGGATAGTCTTGATTTAAGACGACATCGCGAATGGCTTCGGATATTGGATTTCCACCTGGCTCCCGCGTTACGACCAATTCTGTTGCTAAAAGCACTTTTATTTTTTCTATAATACCTTTTAAAGCACTTGTTTTACCGGACCCATCTGGTCCTTCAATCGTTACAAATTTTCCAGTCACATTAACGACCCCAATGCTTATTATTATTGTACTTGAATCTTAAAAACCTGTCTATAAGATAAACCTGTTAACAGTATACTATCTCTCGTTTAATAAATCTAATCACTCATTTACAAAAAAACGTCAAGACAAGTTATTCAACCGTCTCAACGTTCGCTCTAATTAATGTGTAATTACCGAGGCCTGCATGTGTCCCTTAACGGAACGAACACGAGCTTCATTGTAGAGGAAGAAATATCTTGCTCTCGCCATTTTTGTTTCATTGATTAATTCTGCATCAACTTCATAAATAGCCTCTTCGGTTTGTTTGGCTTGATCCCACGCTAACTTAGCACGGTCAATTGAATTTAATAATTCTGTATCATATTCTTTACGTAATTTAAGTTTTGCTTTTTTATTAAACATGTTATCAACCCATTTCTATATTTCAGTCCGTCCCTCAATAGCTTTAAATAAAGTCATTTCATCAGCGTATTCAATATCACTACCCACCGCCAATCCATGAGCTAACCTTGTGACTTTGATACCTGCAGGTTTAATCAATCGAGATAAGTACATTGACGTTGCTTCACCCTCTGGTGTTGCATTCGTCGCAATGATGACTTCCTGCATATCGGGATGTGTTTGAAGCCTTGTTAATAAACTCGTGATATTAATATCTTCGGGTCCCTTGCCTTCGATTGGTGATAGAACACCATGTAAAACATGGTATAACCCGTGATATTCCTTCATTTTTTCTAATGACATGACATCTTTAGGTTCTTCTACTACGATAACTTTCGTTTGATCGCGTGATGGATCAGAACAAATCTGACAAGGATCTTCTTCCGTGATATTACCGCAAATACTACAATAATGCAGATCACGCTTAGCAGATATCAATGATTTAGCAAAATCCGTGACATCATCTTCATCCATATCAATTGTAAAAAAAGCTAATCTTGTAGCCGTTTTGCCACCAATACCCGGTAATTTCATATAACTTTCAATCAACTTTGCGATAGGTTCAGGATATTGCATTTTCTTTAGACCTCTTTAACTTTAAGTTTATAGTCCAGGCATTCCTTGAGAGTATTTGCCTAATTTATCAGCCGTTGTTGTTTCAATTTTAGTCATTGCGTCATTAACAGCCATGATAACCAAATCTTGTAGCATATCAACATCGTCAGGATCAACTACTTCTTCTTTAATTGAAATATCAGTCATTTTTTTGTCTCCCGTAAAGGTTACTTTGACTAATCCATTTGAAGCTTCACCGACAAATTCAGTTTGATTCAAAGCATCTTGATCCTTTGTCATTTCTTTTTGTAATTTTTGCATTTGTTTCATCATACCTTGCATGTTGCCATTTCCTCGCATCATTATTAATTACACCCTTTCTAATCTTGTTTAATTTCTATATTTTCAGTTCCAAAAATTTCTTCGGCTTTTGAAACGACTTGCTCAACCACCTCGGGAACTGGTTCAATCGTTGTTTCATTTCCTTCATGACCATTTTGTTCGATATATGATTTACGTACTTCTGGCCATTGCTCAGCCGTAATACAAACCAACTTAGGCGTATTATGCAACAATCGATCTAGCCCATTACCTAAAGCATCGAGCAGTTCTGTATCACCTGATGCCTTAGCAGCTAAGAAATCGTAGTTAAAACTAACAAGTACACTATCTGGACTAGCCGCAACCGGCTCACTCGCCTGCATAATAGCTCGTTGTGTCACTGAAAGTTGTTGCAATAGTTCTGGCCAAACCTGTTTTAATTGTACCAAACTTTCTTTTGTAGCGTTATCTAAAATAGGATAAATTTGACTTAAATTTAATGTTGCCTTTTTTTGTGTAGTAACATTTTTTTTTGGTTTCGCCACCGACACAGTCTGATGTTGATTGTCATGCTTGTTTAGATTAAGTAATTGTTTTTTTAACGTATCCACCGTTTTAGTTAAGTCATTAATTTGTTTAGCAGCTTCTTGATTAAGTCCAGGCTGACTATTATCACTGGCCACTTCTATCGTACTAAACTGTGATAACCGAATCGTCAAAACTTCTAAATACACGTCTGGATGTGTTGTAAATCGCATTTGCTGTTGAACTTCATTTAAAATATTAATCATTTGGTATAAGAATTCAGCAGAAATAGTTTGTGATAACGTCTTAAATGTATCATCAACCATCCCTAATTCAAGTTGGTTAATGAGTGCTGGTGCTTGTTGATATAGCAATAAATCACGACCATATGCAATTAAATCTTCTATTAATCTAGTTGAGTCCTTACCCTCATCAATAATTTCTTGAATCGTTTCTAGTGCCTGTGTGGTTTCTTTTTGACTAACTTCTGTCACATAAGTTTGAATTTTGTCTTGTGTCACACTACCCGTTACTAATAGCGCATTATCTAGTGTCACTTTATTATCGCCAAATGAGATAACCTGATCTAAAATACTTAACGCATCTCGCATGCCACCTTCAGCTGCTTTTGCGACAACTTTAAGTGCCGGTTCTTCATATTCAATTTCTTTTTCCGTTAAAATGTACACCATTCGAGCATAACTATCAGCTGGCGTAATTCGTTTGAAATCAAACTTCTGTGTTCGAGAAATAATTGTTGCCGGAATCTTATGGGGCTCAGTTGTTGCAAGAATAAAAATAACATTTTCGGGAGGTTCTTCAAGTGTCTTCAATAACGCATTGAAAGCACCCGTAGATAACATATGAACTTCATCAATAATATAGATTTTAAAATCAGCTTGTGTGGGTGCATATTTAACTTTATCACGAATATCACGGATTTCTTCAACACCATTATTAGATGCGGCATCGATTTCAATGACATCATTTAATTGGCCATTCGTAATGGCGACACATGTTTCACATTTATTACACGGTTCACCATTTTCTTGAAAGTGGCAGTTAACCGCTTTGGCAAAAATTTTAGCCGCGGATGTTTTACCAGTTCCGCGTGGGCCGTTAAAAATGTATGCGTGACTCGTTTGATGTGTCATAATGGCATTTTTTAACGTTCGCGTAATCATGTCTTGACCCACTAAATCGCTAAACTTTTGTGGCCGCCAGACACGGTACAAAGCTTGATAACTCATCACAATCTCCCCTTTCAAAATCTATAAATAGTTTTTTAAATAAAAAAATCTCTCAGCCATTTCTGACTAAGAGTCTTAAATAATCATAATTACTTAAGGCACAAAGTGAATCAAACTTAGTGCTGCTTCCTTCCGGACCTGACACAATTCGTAAGCACACTATTGCCTTAAGGCCTTGCGGCAATTATTATAATACCTTAAATCGAACAAAAAAGCTACCCTTGTGATCGCTTTTTTTCTTTTCTTTTACGGCGAACTTCTCTAAAGAATGATTGGAGTAGATCTTTGGCTTCATCTAATAATAATCCAGATTCAACTTTTGCTTGGTGGTTAAATCGTTCGTCCGTTAATAAGTTACCAATACTACCTACAGTTCCTGCCTTAGGGTCAAACGCACCAAAATAAACTTCTGGTATTCTCGAGTTAATAATTGCACCACTACACATTGGACAAGGTTCCAAAGTAACGAACAATTGCGCGTCAACTAGACGCCAACTATGAACGGCAGCGCAAGCTTCTTGAATTGCTAAAATTTCGGCATGTAATGTTGCATCTTGAATGTGCTCACGAATATTGTGTCCACGCCCAATAATTTCGCCATTTTGTACGACGACGCAACCGATTGGGACTTCACCAATAATTTTTGCATTCCTTGCCTCATACAAAGCTTCACGCATAAAAAATTCTTTTTGTTCTTCTGTTAATTTTTCTGGCATCTACTTCACACTCATCAAGATATAGTATCCTTTATCTTTTAAAATAATCTCACAATTACCAAAAACATCAGTCATTTTCTTTTGAGCAGATCCGGCACCTTGTTTCTTTTGTAGCACGGCAAATAACTGACCACCCACTTTTAAATGATCAAATGCACCACTTAAAATATCATGGACAACATTTTTACCTGCCCTAATAGGAGGATTTGTCACAATTGTAGCGTAATCCGTCTTCGTGACATTATCATATGCAGCGGATTCAAAAATCGAGACATTAGTTATTTTATTAATTTCAGCATTTTTCTTTGCTAATTCTAATGCCAATTCATTCACATCGGTCATATCAATTTGACGTTCGGGTTGATCCTTGGCAATAGCAAGTCCTATTGGGCCGTACCCGCATCCCACATCTAAAATATTTCCCGCAATAATTTCTTGTTGAGCAAATGCATTTAATAAAACTCTTGATCCAAAATCGACCGTTTTTTTTGAAAATACACCGTTATCTGTGGTAAACTTAAATTCGTTGTTCAGCAATTCAAATGTCCATTCTTTTTCGTCGTGAATGACATCTGGATTTTTCGTAAAATAATAGTTAGTCATGTTTTTCCCTACTTTCTCAATAGTTTCTATAATACGGAGAAAATTCGATTTTCGCAATCTAAATTTAATATAAACGAGTCAAGACCTTGAACACTACATCTTGTGTGATGCAACTTAAAATCATACTAAATGTGGTGTTTTTTTAATTGATTTTTGAGTTGCGTGATGTATACTTAGCTTATTAACAAAATATTAAAGGGGGATTTATATAATGAAAAAAGTAACTGTATTTACAAAAAATAACTGTATCCAATGCAAAATGACAAAACGCTTCTTAGAGGAAAATAACGTAGACTTTGACGAACGTAACATTTCTGAAGATGACAACGCCATTGACTACTTGAAAGACCAAGGATTCCAAGCTGTTCCTGTTGTCGAAGCTACTGGATTTGATACAATTGCTGGATTCCGTCCAGATATGCTTAAAAAGTTGGCAGTCTAATGAAAATTGTTTTCTTTAGTATTACGGGTCAGACACGTCGCTTCATTAACAAGATTGGCCATCCTTCATTCGAAATTGACCCAACGAACCCATTCGTTGAATTAAATGAACCCTACATATTGGTTGTTCCAACCTATGAAATCGGGCTCACTGAATCGGTTAATGACTTCATTGAATACAAATCAAATAGAGAAAACATACTGGGTGTTGTTGGCGGTGGGAACCGAAACTTCGCCCAACTTTTTATTTTTACGGCTAAAGATATCGCGACTGACTATAAAGTTCCTTTATTGTACGAATTCGAATTCAATGGAACCGAAGAAGATGTCCTCAATATGAAGAAAGTAGTTGATGAAATTGACATTAAAAACGTTAGATAGTGATAAGGTCACTTATTATGATTTAAATAATGAAATTAATATTCCTGTAGACGGTCAAATTCCGCTTCAAAAAGATCAAGAAGCCTTGACCGCCTTCTTAAAAGAAAATGTTGCTGAAAACACAATGAAATTCGATTCGTTACAGGCTCGTTTTGATTACTTAATTGATAACAATTATATTGAAACCGGTTTTTATAATAAATATGAATTTTCATTTATTGAAGAATTGTACGCTTATTTAGCGGCTCAAAAATTCCATTTTGGAACATTTATGGCGGCCTACAAATTCTACGCTCAGTATGCACTTAAAACAGATAACAATGCTTATTACCTTGAAAATTATATTGATCGAGTTGCAATGAACGTTCTTTACTTTGCCGATGGTGATACAGATTTAGCCATGAACTTAGCTAATGAAATGATTCATCAACGTTACCAACCCGCGACACCTAGTTTCTTAAATGCGGGTCGTAAACGTCGTGGGGAATTAGTTTCTTGTTTCTTAATTCAAATTACGGATGATATGAACGGAATCGGCCGTGGTATTAACTCAGCGCTTCAATTATCTCGTATTGGTGGCGGAGTTGGAATCACGCTTAGCAATTTACGAGGTGCTGGTGCACCAATTAAGGGGATTGAAGGTGCCGCTTCTGGTGTCTTACCCGTTATGAAATTGTTAGAAGATAGTTTTTCATACTCAAACCAATTGGGTCAACGTCAAGGTGCCGGTGTTGTTTATTTAGATGTATTCCATCCAGATATCGTAGCGTTCCTATCAGCTAAGAAAGAAAATGCTGATGAAAAAATTCGTGTTAAAACTTTATCATTGGGCGTTACTGTCCCTGATAAATTTTATGAACTCATTAAAGATAATGCAACAATGTACCTCTTTGATCCATATAGCGTTGAAAGAGAATACGGCGTTCCTTACTCATATGTTGATATCACAAAAGAATATGACAATATGGTTGCCAACGAAAATATTATTAAGAAAACGATTCTTGCTCGTGAATTAGAAACTGAAATTTCTAAATTACAACAAGAGTCTGGTTATCCTTATATCGTTAACGTTGACACTGCCAATCGTGCAAACCCGATTGATGGTAAGATTATCATGAGTAATCTTTGTTCAGAAATCATGCAAGTTCAAACGCCCTCAGTTATCAATAACGAACAGGGTTTTGATGTCATGGGAACTGATATTTCATGTAACTTAGGTTCAACAAATATCGTTAATATGATGGCTTCTCCAGACTTTGGTCGTTCAGTTGATTCAATGGTTCGCGCTTTAACTTTTGTGACTGATAGCTCAGATATCAACGTTGTACCTACTATTCAAAAAGGAAACAGTTTAGCACATACGATTGGTTTAGGCGCAATGGGTCTACATGCCTACTTTGCCAAGAACCATATGCATTATGGTTCAGATGATTCAATCAATTTCACAAGTGTATACTTCATGATGCTTAACTACCATTCATTGAAAGCTTCAAATGCAATTGCGCAAGAAAAAAACGAAACATTCCATAACTTTGAAAAAAGTACTTATGCAACAGGCACTTATTTCGACAAATACATTAATGAAGATTGGGGTCCAGATTCCGATAAAGTCGCTGCTTTATTTGATGGTATCGACATTCCTAACCAAGAAGATTGGGCTGCTTTGAAGGCTGATATTCAAGCCACTGGCCTCTATCATCAAAACAGACTCGCCGTTGCACCAAATGGCTCTATTTCATACATTAACGATACGACTGCTAGTCTTCACCCAATCATTAACAGAATTGAAGAACGTCAAGAAAAGAAAATCGGTAAGATTTACTATCCAGCGCCTTACCTTTCAAATGACACTATTCCTTACTACACATCAGCCTACGATATGGATATGCGTAAAGTAATCGATGTCTATGCTGCTGCTCAAGAACATATTGACCAATCACTTAGTTTAACTTTATTCATGCGTTCAACTATTCCTGCAGGTCTCTATGAATGGAAGAATGGCCGTACAGATAAAATGACAACACGTGACTTAAACATTTTGCGTAATTATGCGTATAATAAAGGTATTAAGTCAATTTACTACATCAGAACTTTTACTGATGATCAAGAAGAAGTTGGCGCAAATGCTTGTGAGAGTTGTGTTATCTAAACTGTAACGGAGGAAAGTTAAATGAATAATGATATTTATAAAGCAATTAATTGGAATGAAATTGAAGATCAAGTTGATAAAGCAACTTGGGAAAAACTAACTGAGCAGTTTTGGTTGGATACACGTATCCCCCTTTCAAATGATTTAGACGATTGGCGGACATTAAGTCCCGCAGAGAAAACATTAGTTGGCCATGATTTCGGTGGTTTAACCTTGTTGGATACCGTTCAATCACAAGATGGGATGGAATCATTACGCCATGATACACGTACGGCTCATGAAGAAGCTGTTTTAAACAATATCCAATTCATGGAATCTGTTCATGCAAAAAGTTATTCATCAATCTTTTCGACTTTAAATACTGCTTCAGAAATTACTGAAATTTTCGAATGGACTGATAAAAACGAATTTCTACAAAAAAAGGCCCAACGAATTAATGGTATTTATCAAAATGGAACACCCTTAGAAAAGAAAGTTGCTTCTGTTTTCCTTGAAACATTCTTATTCTATTCTGGTTTCTATACGCCCCTTTATTACCTGGGCCATAATAAGTTAGCCAACGTTGCTGAAATTATTAAATTAATTTTACGTGATGAATCTGTTCATGGAACCTTTATCGGTTATAAATTCCAACTAGGCTTTAATGAACTTTCTGAAGAAGAACAAGGAAAAATGAAGACATGGATGTACGATCTTCTTTTTGAATTATATGAAAATGAAGAGAAATACACTCACGAACTTTACGATGAAGTTGGTTGGACTGAAGAAGTCTTAACTTTCCTTCGTTACAATGCAAATAAAGCATTAATGAATTTGGGTCAAGACCCTTTGTTCCCTGATACGGCTTCTGATGTTAATCCCGTTGTAATGAACGGGATTTCAACGTCAACATCTAATCATGATTTCTTCTCTCAAGTTGGTAATGGTTACCTACTTGGTAGTGTTGAGTCAATGGATGATTCAGATTATGAAATTGGCGAAAGCGGCCAAATGAAACGTCGTCCTAAACGCTAGAAAAGATATCCCATACACCTGTATGGGATTTTTTTATACCTCATAAAAAAATTGTTGTCTTCCACTGACCATATTAATTTAATCGGATATGGTTTCATTATTATAGAATTACCAATAATAACTACACATAAAAAGGCACACCCATAAATTAACTTATGGGTGTGCCTTTAGTTTCACAGTACAAAATCGTGAAGGCTAGTTTTGTTCACTTAATTCATTATGATGAGTTTTTTCACTTACTGGCAAAACGGTCACTTCAAATTCAGAAATATAAGCATTTTCATAATCTAATGCCTTTATTTTAAAGTTAGCAATCGTCATTTCATCGTTAGCGCGGAATTTAGAGTCTTTATTAAGAACAAGACCCGTCAGCGTCACCGCTTCACTTTCTTCCGTCTCTTTGAGCGTTGTATCAAAGTAACGTTCAAAATCATACAGGGTAACTTTTCCTGAGACCTTATAAATATTATTACCCATATCTACAATATTATCGTCATTGGTATCATCAAATTCTTCTCTAACAACACCAAATAACTCTTCGTAAATATCTTTATCAGTAATAATTCCTGAGGTACCACCGTACTCATTAACTACAATGACAATTGGTGTTCGTCTCGATACCATAACGTCCATAATACCATGAACTTCAGCATTTTCTTGAACAGCCGGAATATCACGCATGATAGTTGATATCAAACTTGTCTTATTAATTCTTTCCTGTCGCAATAAATCATAACTATAAACGTACCCGATAACTTTATCTTTATCATTATTAGCAATAACCGGGAATCTAGAATATCTTGTTTTCCAATACAGATTAACAACATTTTTAATTGTCGCGTCTATATCGACCGCAACCATAGATGTCCGATCAATCATGATATCAACCGCAACTTTATCATTCATATCAAATGCACGTCGCATGAAGGTTAAATCTTCTTCATCTAGTTCACCGGCGTTCGCAGATAAACGTGATAATGACAATATTTCAGTTTGCGAATAAATATCTTCTTCATTTTCTACTTCATAACCTAATAAGTGTGTAATCCAATTTGCTGATCGATCCAGTATCCATATCAAAGGATACAAAACGATATGGAAAAACAAGATAGGTCGAACAATAAATAGTAATACCGGTAACGGATCCGCAATTGCAATATTTTTAGGAACCAAATCAGTAAATACAGCATGGATAACCGTAAAAATCAGAATTGCAGCTACCGATGCAACAGCATTTGCCATGGCCGCGGGTAATATATGCGATTGAATAATCGCATCCGCAATCGTTTTTTCACCAATCCAACCAAGAATCAAACTGGTTGAGGTTATTCCGACTTGGGCCGTCGACAGGTATTCCGTTAGGTTCTCCGTCATATGGATAGCCCGTTTAACATTTTTATTAAACGGCTTTTTTTCTTGCATATCTTTTAACGCACTAACACGCACACGAACCAGCGCATACTCAGTAAGCGTAAATAACACAGACAAGAGTAATATCGCAATGATAACAATGATATTCAATAAGTAACTTTCCGGACCAGAATCCAAGGTAACACCCTACTTTCAATTTATAATAATTTTTTATTAACCCCCATTATACCAAAAATACCTCTCATAAACTAGTAAGTAGCGAGTATCATTTTTAAATATCAGATCAATGATTCAATTAATCATTGATCATCTATACGCCCTCTTTTATTAGATAATAGTTCTAGTAATAATGGATTTTTCTTATATTTCTTTGACATCCAATTTTGGTTGATCTATGATGAAAGCGTAAAAACATTATTAACCTAGGAGATGTTTCACTTTGGAAAATGATAACCTATTTAATTTAATAGACGCTGCGTACGCCGAGGATCTTTCTGATCAACCAAAACAGTATCAAGAAGGACTTTTAACCGTCGCCAAAAATCTGTCAAACGGTACAGATGAGGTTAACATTTGCGTTGCAATATACGCGCTTTACCATGATAACTACATGGTTCCGATGAGTTTTCCAAAAGATAATCGGCTTTTGTATCAATACGTTCAAGATAAATTAAAAAAACTTAATCAAGAAGACTTGCGCAACGTAAATCTTGGTTATGGATTAGTTGCGACACACTTTACTTTCAGTCCGTTTAATTAATGAAAATTATCCATTTTATATAAATTATTCAATTAAAGTTATTCATAAAATTCAGGAGGTTATTTACCATGACAAAAGATATTATTGTAGAGGCAAAAACAGATATCCAAGATTTACGTGCCCTCCTAGATGAGCACCAAGCCAAATCAACAGGAATACTTGACATTGATGATGTATTAGCTCAAGTGTACAAAAAATTAGAGTCGTCTCATAATCCTGAGGCGCTCATCAACAGACTGGTTAATTATATCCGTAGTATAGCGATAGCAGACCACCTTCATTTTCCAGAAAATCAGGAAAAATTGATTATCGGTTTAAGCGCCATTGGTCAAAAGGCTGGATTAAACGGTTTGTACATGGCTGATTTTTCCGATAAATCACAATTCTACAGTTATATTGAAGAAATGCCTCGTCGAAATTAATAACATTTAAATCATTAACATATATCCCTTAGTTTCATCCCCTATCAAACTCATACATTAGCTATCATAAATCTCAATATCCAAGGGCTTTTAAAAGACAATTATCGCCTGCTTAGGGTAAAATAACTAGTGCAGTATAATAGTCAGATGGGGGAATTCATAATGACATTTTTAAAGAAATATGGTTTTTATTTCATGGCAATTGCAGTTATCAGCGAATGGGTTTTACCATTAGTACTCGCTTCATTTGTACCAGGTTATCTACAATTCACCAACTTGATTAGTGATTTTGGGGAGGTTGAAAGTCCAACTCACATGGCATTTAAAGTTTGGGAGGTCGTAAATGGACTTCTTTTCTTACTTTCGGCACCCGCTTTTTACGCCTATTTTAAAAATACCTCAAAAAAATTATCTGGTTGGTTCACAACGATGCTTATCATCTTCAGTCTTACGGATTGCGTTTTTACTGGATTATTTGATCGTGCAACTTCATCAAATACACAAGACATCACGGGCATGATCCATAATTATTCATCTGGAATTGGCGACACCGCCCTTTTAATCAGTATGTTCGTCTTATTAAAACTATATCGTATGCAAGGAAAAACCGCGATTGCAACACTTTTGCTGGGTGCATTCATTATATCGTTAGGCATTCAGTTCTTGTTCGTTTACCCGAGGATTATGCCCGACTCCCAATTTAAAATTCCATATCGTGGTTTATGGCAGCGATTAAATTTATGGCTACTCTATATGCCATTCTTGCTCATTTCGGTTAAAGAAATATTTAAAAAAAAGCGCATTTAACAGCTACATAATTCCCTATGATATGTCATCATTTATTTTTCTAATAATCTTCTCGTTAAAAAAGCACCGAATCATGTAAATATGATTCGGTGCTTTTATTATTTACCTAGAATTTCTTAAGAAGTTTTTTAAAATGAAGATAGGTGTTTTCGCTTTTTTACTTGAAACACGCTTCTGATTAACAACCGCCAAAATTTGTAGTAACGTAAATGCAATTGAACTACGCTTTCTAAATGAAATGTATTTCGGATGCCATTCAGTTACGTACTTATCTTTGTATTTCTTTAATCCTTGGAATCCATAGAATCGGTATCCATATTCATAAATTAAATGAGCCGTTTTTTCTTCAACAAAACTAAATTTCGATGCACCAACATTTGATAATGGTGCCATACCCATATCAAAGAATTCATAACCGTCTTCCTTTGCCTGTTGGAATAAACTAATGAAAATTTTATCCATGATACCAGAAGGAGCTGTTTCCCTGTCGTATCGCATTAAATCAATCGATAAGACCTCATGATTTCCGGTTGGCATCATTGTTGCAAAAGCAACTTTTCGACCCTCAGCATCGTTAATAACAGCGATTGGTGCTTGATTAAGATAATATTCATCAAAGAATCCTAGAGAGAACCCTTTTTCGGATTGACCTTTAAGCCAACTATCTGAAATTTCTTTTAATTCCTGAATCGTTTCTTTTGAATAAGGTGGTTCAATCATCGCGAACGTGTAATGTTCTCGCTCAAATTTGTTCATTAATGCACGCTCAGAACGTCGTTTTTTACCAGCTAACTCTATCTCGGCAACTCTCACGAAACCTTCTTCACCCGTTTTAATAAAATCAAATCCAACTTCATGTAACATCATTGTCAATTGAGCATCAACTTCATAAAAGACTAATTCCATTCCTTCAACATCTGCATCAACAATAAATTTATCAATTGCAGCACGAATAAATTCAGGGTTACCGACTGGTTCACCCATAACAACTAATTTATTAGATTTTTTTTGATAAAGGAAAAAGACCTCGTCTTGACCTTCATTCTGATAGAAATACACATTTTTATCCCTTAAGTAAGCAAGGTGACTAACTTCATTACCGCCATAAGCATCAATCACATTTTTAACGCGATCAGCTGGGAATTCTTGTTCACAAAAACGTTTATCCTTACGAGATAGATAGGTAAACGTAACCCATAAGATGACTACTGCTAAAAGTAGGCCCAAGAATCCAGATAACCATATTTTCTCTGATGGAAATAAGAATACATCTGGCACCTTACCCGTGTAGTGAAATTCAGGCATATTAAAGAATCCAACAATCGTGTATAAAATAAACGTTCCGGCAAAAATACTACCATCAATTAGTAAACGACCCCATGAATATTCGAATCTTTCACGATAGAATATTTGCTTGGATAAGAGTGCACAAATTAAAATGATAGATAAGAAGATAAGTAAACTAATCGAAAAATCATGCCAAAGGGTATTAATAATTCCCATTACCACAAAAATAACCATCGGCCAGTAAGCACGTTTCACTTTAGACTCGATTCCACGCCCAATTCCAATCATTAGGAAGGCCAAGAATATATTACTCATTTGATGAATAAAATAGAACGTGTATGGATATAATTGTCTGATAATAGGATTAGCATACGTGAACTCTGGAACTGTTGAGGCCAATAAAAGAACAACTCCCGTCACATAGAAAAATAACACAAGAATAAGATGTGCAACTCGACTAAGTAGCATAACAGGTAAACCTTTTAGATATTCATTAATTCGGCTTCCCGAATCCTTAATAAATAAAGCAACTCCAACCAAGAATGGGAAAATATAGTAAAACAATCGATAGAATAACAACCAGATAACGGCAGTTCCATCATTTACTCCCAAAGTCTGAAGTCCTAATATCATAAAGACATCAAATGAACCTAATCCACCTGGAATCATTGATACGACACCAATAATTGATGCGATAATAAATAACGGAAAAACGGCAACTAAACTGGATGTATCCACATTCATCATAAATCCAATATATATGAAAAATAATCCGGCAGATCCCCACTCTAAAGATGACCCAAGGATTAAGGTTAATTCGCGTCCGAGTGTTAAGTCAGCAAAAAATTCTGAATCTTTTGTTTTGGTAATAATAAAGACAATTGGGAAATATAATCCACCTAACAATAACCATACCCAATATTGACCAAACTGAGGTCCAATATTTAGGCCAAAAATCATTCCTAAGGAAACCCAACAATACAGTGATAACCCGGCGACTAAAAATAATGCAATCTTAGATATGGCAAACAAAACTTGTTTTTTAGATGCATTCTTGCTATAAAAATTCGCTCTAAGTGATGCACCTAATAGACCACCAAATCCTGCAATGTTGGTTATCGTATTGGTTATCCAACCGCTTTGCAGAATATATCGCCACGAATATTTCTCTGGTAAAAATTTAACCATAACAAAATCGTAAACCATCATGGGAAGAACAGCGATAAATCCTATTACTAACATTAATATAATTGATTCAGTCGATTGAGATTCCAGACTTTGTCGAACCTGATTACCATTAATATCTTTAAAGATTCGACCAACTTCAATAATAACAAAAATTAAAACTGATAAAATAAATAGGAGCTTAATAGCCGTTAATCTTTTTTTTATAAATTCGTTACTTGTACTAATTATTTTCTTCATTCTTTAAATCCCCCGACTTATTATTGGTTTCGTATGCTCCCCCCGAAGTATACAAATCTATGATCCTGGTTCTTTTACATAACCTCTGTTAAAAAATACTGTCCATATCGTCAGTAAAATCAATGCGATCCATGTAAAGATAGGTATAAAGAAACTAATGATGAACCCCGATATTAAGGTACCTTCAAATATAATGAGATCCCTACCATTAAGAAACCCAATTTGCCTTAATTGGCTCGTGATTTCAGGATTAATTCTTATAAGTGTCTTAGACAATATAATATAGCTAATTGTCCACATGAATAAAATACCTAGATATAGCAATGAGGCACCTCGATAATTTGGAAATTTACCCGAAAACGATGTAGCATACGGTATAATTGATAACCAAAATAACCAGAACGCATTAGCCCAATAGGCTCGTTTATCTACACGCTTAGCTATTTTGAATAGACCATGATGATCATACCAGACTGTGAATATCAGCAAAAAACTGATTGTATAGATGGCAAAACTTTGCCACTCTTCTAGAACCAATCGAATATCTGGTTTTGAAGGTGCCTTAAATTCTAATATTAAAATAGTCACGACAATAGCGACTATCGCATCCGTAAATGCTTCTAATCTTTTTTTGTCCATAGCTTGTCTCCTTCACCTTCATTATATTTTAATCAGTTTCTTTTTTCCAGTTATAAGGTTATTTTTTTATCTATCTTACTCAAATGACCATTTAAATACTGTATCATGCTTTATTAAGATAACCAAATTATTTTACTCTACAATGATTGTCGTTAATACGTACTTTTATCGTATGTCTCTACTTTTTGATTTTAACCAAAAAGAAAAAGCCATTATTTAATAACGGCTTTTTCACTTGTAAGAGACTAAGAAACAATAAATAGTTCTTAGTCTCTTTCGATACCCTCTGAAAGATTACCTTTATGATAGACACTTTGAATATACCCATTTTTCAAACTGGTTTGAATCGGAACTAATTCAAGCCACTTCTCTTGTACCTGAAATAGTGGAATACCCCTGCCCAATATAACCGGGATGGTTGTTAAAATATATTCATCAATCAAATTGGCCGCGATGAGTGGTGTCACTACACTAGATCCACCCACAATCCAAATTGATTGTCCCGGTGCTTCACGAAGACGTTTCACTAATGCGTCAATTGGCTCATTCACAAGGTGAACATTTTCTTCCTGAACTTTTATACTTTGTGAGGTTAATACATATGATATTACATTCGAATAAGGATAGTCTTCCGGTGATAATTCCGTTACGACCTGTTGATATGTTTTATTACCCATTACAACGGTATCCACTTCGGCGTAAAAATCTTCAAAATCACTTTGTGATGTCCCATTTAACTCTGAATCGTGTAGATTCAAAAAATCAATTGACCCATCTTCATCCGCAATATAACCATCTAAACTCATTGCAATGTATAAAATAACCTTTCTCTTATTCATTATAAAGTCCTCCCCCTGAAATACTAATCAATTCCTTAATGCTTTTTACCGTACCACATTTGTACCACTTTAGGCTATTTTTTTGTGAAAAAAATAGCCTAAAGCTAACCCAAAATGGGGTAGCCTTAGGCTAAAATCTATTCAAAAATAATTAAATTATTTAAGAGTAACTACAGCATACGCTATTATCATTGCGATTAGACAACCATCTACCACAAAACTACCACTAAAATGATTTTTACTCTATTTTTGGATACTAAATATGTTTCCTAAAAAATAAACTATAATATATGCCCTATATAATAGAAGGAAAAAATATTTTAGTTTAATTAGGAAAAAAGGGACCCGCTGGTATGACAGAGTTTCTGGATATTTTAGTTTAATTGAGAAAATAAGATTTTTGATTAATGTTAACAATTATATATTATTTTAAAATGATGCTCTCTGCTATATAATGGGTCTATTAATTAAGTAAAAAGAAAGGTGGCATCCCTATGCCTAGTATAAATGATTTAACGGGAAAAATATTTGGTGAATTGACCGTTGTTAAACGGGGTAATAATATCGGTAGTCATTCCGGTTGGTTCTGCCAATGCTCATGCGGAGATACTACTGTTGTGGCCAGCAATAAATTAATTAGTGGCAATACAGTTAGTTGTGGCCACCTAAAACGTGATGTGAACCATACAGGTCTGCACAAGGGTTATGAAGATAAGCGAAAAAATGGGACTGCAGTCTTCCTATTGGATTCGAATCGAAAAATACGAAGTGATAATACTACTGGATTTACCGGTGTTAAACAAATAAAATATCGTGACGGGGCAATCCATTATGCTGCTCAAATTACAGTTAACGGTAACCGAACAAGAATCGGTACCTTTAATACTATTCAAGAAGCAGCAGCTGCGCGTGAAAAAGTAGCCGATAAATTATTAAATAATCTAAATGATCAATAGTAGTCTAACTCCCCCTTTTTGGAGCTAGACTTTTTTATTTGAAATAAATTAAATATTATTATAAAAAACGTTGACTACTACGTTATAACGTTGTATTATATGTTTATAGAAGAAAAGCAAATAAAAAGGAGATTATATATTATGAAAATTCAAAGCGAAGCAAAAAACGGTGTTATCACATTAGCATACAAAAACTACAACGAACTTACTGAAACAGAACGTGCAGTACTAATCATTCCTTCAGATTCATCACTCGGTGACTACGCTGATTTCGCGGTTCACTATAACAAGAAAAACGAACTAATCCGTGTCGTCACTCATTCATTTTCACAAGAAAAAAATGATTCAATTGATAACATTACTACAAAACCAAACCTGATTGATAGCATGAAATTGCTCTACGGTAACGCGAGTCAAAAGAGTGCAGCGCGCAAAGTTTATAGAAATGACGGTATCTCATTACCTTCTAACAAGCAAATCGCTTCAGCAATGAAAGGCTCAAAATAATGGCCGATAAACAAGCGTTAGAATTATTTTTAGAAAAGCATGAATTAACCCGTTACCGCGTCTCAAAAGTGGCCGGCATTCAACAATCAACCTTGAATGATGCTGTTTCTAGGTCTATTAATACATTTAGTGTTAAAACGATCCAGGCTTTAGCAATAGCAACTGGTCAATCTGCCGGTCAAGCACTAGATGAGTTGCTTAAATTAGAAGGTAATCCTATTATTAACTTCATTCAAGCACATCCCTGGTTGAATAAAAAACTAATTGAAGATTTTGAAGACCTGCTAATTAATGCGCATGAATCTGGCTTAAATTTAAAAACAGTCACATTTAATCGTTATTATGATGAGGGTCCAGATACAAATGAGCGCGCTGCAGTAGCTTTAGATAACTTAAAAACCCAACTAATCGATATGATTGACGATTTAAAATAGACACAAAAATAAAGCCTACCTCGATTAAGAGATAGGCTTTTAATTTACTCTATTTAAATTTTCCTAACGCTTCCCCATTATCACGACAGGCGACGTAATAGGTTAATCTTTCATTGAATGCTGGATGGTACGCAACATATAAATAACCGCCATTTCTCACGTAACCAACATATTTAACCGATTCACCCTTATAGTATTTAACGCCAGTATTACTAATACCAGGGTATTCATAAATTGATAAGGCTCTATCTGGATAGAATGTCCCAGTTTCTTTCGTGATAGTATATTGGCCATCTTTAAACGTACCATTCGTGCTTGGTTTCACAGGTGCTACCGGATTAGTAATTTCTGGTTTACTTGGTTTTTCGATTGACCCAGTACCATTCCTGATATCATTCGCGAACTTAGTTTTTGATACGCCCATACTTGCTAAATAATCGTACGGATCCATGTGGTCACCCCAAATGTTGGCAGTAACCCACGCATGTGTTTTAACGCCGGCGTACAGGTTTGAGCTATCTAGCGTTAAATCAATCCTATACTTCTTGGCCATATCACGGATTAACTCGATGTACGTTTTGTAACTCTTCGCAAAATGAGCAGGATCATATGAGTTATCAATCTCAATCTGTGCCGGACTATTTTCATTTGCCCATGAACCCGCACCCCAAGCGACATAACCAGGGGTCCCAACTTGATAAGCAGTATCGCCATCAATCACGAAATGCGTATAGGCTGAATTGAATGTTCGATTCATGTAAATTGCGTTATTTAGTCCAAGTGTGGTTGGATTACCTACGTCATGCGCAATAATAACGTTTCGCTTAGCAACACGCATATCCCCTTGATTACCTGCTAACTGATACGTTTTATTAATTTCGTATGCTTCTACCTTGTTCGTGTAAATTAGGGCAAAAGAAAAGGCCACCGCGATGGTAGCCATGATTTTTGCGTATTTAGTTTTAATCTTCATTTATAATCTCCTTTTTATTTGTGTCATATACAATCCCAAATAATCCGCCAATCGTTAACAGTGTATTAATTAAACCACCTACTTGGCTTTCAAATCCTTCTGGCAACGTTAAGCCAAATAAAGCGAATATTTGCTGGATCAATACAATGAATAGACTAGTTAATGATACCCATAGCGCCTTTGAATGCCAATTGACGTTGATATTTTCCATGTGTTTCCTCCTAATTTTTCGTAAAAAAATAAACACCTCATTGAGCTGCTCTACTTGTGATACATATCCATATGTCCATCTAATTTCTCTCCTAAAGCTTCAGTCTTATCTTCCACTTTAATGACTTTTATACTTAACGAATTAAGATCATCACGCAATGCCTTTCTATCCCTTTTACTGGCATTTAATTCTTCAGTTAAAGAATCAATTGAATTAGTTAGCGGCATAACCACAACTCGTTTGAACAATAATGTAATGCCACCGAATCCAAAACCTAGGATAGTTGTGATTGCCGCTAAGTCTCCAACATTAATCCCCCATACTTTCAATCTCATCACCTCATTTCGTTTTTAACATAAGGTAACACGATTATTTAGTTACTTCCTTTTCATCAATCAAAGCATCTTGAATTTCATACATCTTCTTTTCAAACTCATCTTTATCTTTTCGACATTCGACTCGATTAGCTGCATACAATTCTTGATTTAACACATTGGACGAAAACGTTGACCCATTTCCTTCTTGTCCAATATTTGCGTTAAATGACATGACCATATCATTACCAATTATTGATTGACCCGTTAAGCTCGTTGTTTTATCTGTTTTTAACATTAGTTATTCCCCTTTTCTAGTTCATTCATTAATAGGTCATAGACGTCTGCATCTGTTCCAGAGAGTTCTTCATCATATGCTTCTAGTGATTTTTTTACATTCTCAACATATTCAGCGTAATCAGTCGTTGTAATGGTTACTTCTTCATTAAGTAACACCACATGTTCTTTACCGAATTCTGGCTTATTTTCTTTAGCAATATCATATTGATTTTCATCAATCATCACAGCTTTACCGTCTTCGTCCTTAACCGCGTATTCTTCTAATAATGCTTTTTCATCTGTTTGTAATTCCTTTAATTTTTCGGATAACAGTTTGACTAATTTACTCCGCGACCGTGATTCCGCTGCCTTTAATTTCATGTTTTGTAAAAAATTGATTGTGAGTACTAAATGTTGATTTCTAATTTTCATTTATTTCTACCTCTTCCTTTTTTAGTGTTTTAACCTGTTTACTCAATTCTTGCACTGCAGATACTAATAATCCAACGAAATTATTTAAATCGACAGATTTATCATCGTCAGATAATACCGGGCTTGGCGTCTCTAATTTATTTTTTAAAGAACGTACTTCAGTTAAATCATCAATAACCAATCCGATATGTTTCTTTTTCAAATCAGATTCACCTTTATAGTTCCATTTCTGAATATTCATACCGTCCAGTATTTCCAATGAATCTTTTGAGAATGTTGCTTCAAAATTCTTTTTAATACTTTTCAAAGAACCCTGATGAAACGCAGCGGCGTGTATGCCAAGCGGACTTTCATTTTTTTTCAAAAAGTAAACCTCACCATCATCCATGGTTCCAAAAGTATGTCCTTTTGTCCCAAGTCTAAATTTTCCCGCGTACATACCTTGGCTAGCATTTATTGACCCACTTGCGTTAATATCACCATTCGCGTACATCATGACGCCATTAGCATGCGCACTAGCTCCCGATGCTATTTGGAAATATTCGGCTTTCATGTCTACTCGGCCAATCATGTCCGTATTTGAACTATTTGTGTATTTCCTAATTTTAAAATAATCAGGTCCAATAAAGGTTTGAACACTACCTAAATAAGCCCCCGGTTTACCACCAGCGGCCCCAACGTATTCTTGCGCATAGTATCCCAGGTAGTTTTTTGTGAATTTAACATCACCCTTCCACCACCTTGGATCAAGTGCCTGTCCGATTGTTTCACCATAGTCAAAATCTGAAAAAATACCACCGTTCGTTCCGATTGTTAGTTTATTTTCAAGGAACATATCCGTTCCCCTAAAGGTCACACCAGAAATATTTATCCCACTGATAGTCCCCGATGAAATGTTATTCGCATTCATATTAATAATGTTAACGTTAGCCGCATTAATCGTTCCAGCTGTGATTTTATCGGCTTTAATAGTCGCAATCATTGCGTCTTTTATGACCGCATTGTCGATTGTGGTTTGACCAGTTATGTGCGTCTTTTTGCCGTCGATTAAGATACCTTTTGGGCTGATGTTAATTTGATTGATGACATCGCCTTTTTGAACACGGAGATTAATGTCACTTTTGAGCAGTGTTATCTGTCCCTGCGTTGCGCTATTTCTTCGCATTACTAAATCAGTTACCATTACATATCTATCAGCTGGGTTCTTACCGTTCCAACTAACCCACGGGCGTGCGTATGCTGTATTTGCAGGCATTGTTAAAGTGCCCGATAATTTTTTCCAATCATGCGCTGATGAAGAAGAGGCAACGAACGCCGTTTGTATTATTTTTTTATCAGAATCGTATAGGATAAATCCTAGTACAATACTTCCGGTCGTTGCAGCCGACTGCCACCTAGCTTTCATTTCTCCGTAAAACTCATCACCAGCTTTGACGGGCATCATGGATGCGTATGTATCCGCATTTCCTATTACATGGCCTATTATCTGCATTACCGGTGTTCCTTTTTGGACAATAGCGTTATCGGTAGGACTTTCCACTACTGTGATGTAGTCTCTTTTACCCCACCATTCAGGCTGAGTACCTAGTTTGGTTTGAGAGAACGATCCGTCATAAATCATGTTATCTCCGCCCAAATCACCAACTACTGCCGTCCACTGACTTGCTAATTGAGTGACTTGGGACTGGTCAGCTTTACCGGCTACGGTGCTTTGTATCCCGTTTACTTTAATTTCCAAATTTGAAAACTCAATTTCCGAAGCCAGTTCTTCGGGTGCTGGTGTCCAGTCCATTCCTTTGTTTCCTAAACTCACCATTATTTTTTCATAAACTACATTTACATTTTGAGATTCTGGATAACTTGCATCTGAGTATATTATCAGTTGCGTATACTCGCTATTTTCATCTGTTTTAATCGTTGCTGAAATTCTACCTTTATTAATTGATGCAATAACTGATGCGACTATTTTATTTTCTGCTGTACTCATTCCGACAAGCACTTTTCCAGAACCACCAATTTGATTTACTTCTGCAGTGATTGTAAACTCGCTATTTTTTGGAACGGCCGATAGTTTTAGGTTTTTATATGATTTAAAACTAAATTTTGTAGAAGTTCCAAGCGCATAATTACGACCACCGATTTGAACGTTATCTAAATTATTTTGAACTTTAGAAACTGATAATTGAATATTTTCAGCCGTTGTTTTAATCTGCCCCTGCGTCCATGTTTGAGTGGCATAACTTCCAAGTGTATTAGTCAATTCATTCTTACTAACCGTTTGAGAAATCTGACCGGCTTGGACAATTAATTTACCTTCGGCCGAGGTTACTCTGCCGGTTAACGTATTAACGGTACTTTGACTGGCTTTTAAAGCAATTGATTTCGTGTTGACGTCAATGGCGCTGCCCTGTTTGTCAACAGTCCCTTTTAAAGTGTCAACTGAACTCTGATCAGCTTTCAACTTAATCGAATTAGTGTTAAGCGTTATTCCGGAACCTTGTTTGTCAACAGTCCCTTTTAAAGTGTCAACTGAACTCTGATCAGCTTTCAACTTAATCGAATTAGTGTTAAGCGTTATTCCGGAACCTTGTTTGTCAACAGTCCCTTTTAAAGTATTGAGCGCTGTTGTGTCGGCTTTTAAACTGATCTGGTTAGCCAGTTGCGTGACTTGCGACTGGTCAGCCTTATTCTGTACTGTGCCTTGAATACCATTTACTGTTACTTGCAGTTGACTAAATTGTACTTCCGAAGCCAGTTCTTCGGGTGCTGGTGTCCAGTCCATTCCTTTGTTTCCTAAACTCACCATTATTTTTTCATAAACTACATTTACATTTTGAGATTCTGGATAACTTGCATCTGAGTATATTATCAGTTGCGTATACTCGCTATTTTCATCTGTTTTAATCGTTGCTGAAATTCTACCTTTATTAATTGATGCAATAACTAATGCGACTATTTTATTTTCTGCTGTACTCATTCCGACAAGCACTTTTCCAGAACCACCAATTTGATTTACTTCTGCAGTGATTGTAAACTCGCTATTTTTTGGAACGGCCGATAGTTTTAGGTTTTTATATGATTTAAAACTAAATTTTGTAGAAGTTCCAAGCGCATAATTACGACCACCGATTTGAACGTTATCTAAATTATTTTGAACTTTAGAAACTGATAATTGAATATTTTCAGCCGTTGTTTTAATCTGCCCCTGTGTCCATGTTTGAGTGGCGTAGCCGTTGAGCATGCCCGTCACATCGTTGGCCGTGACCGTGGCGGCAATCTTATCCGCCTGCACATCAAGTTGCCCGCTGAGATTAGTTACACGACCGTCTAAGGACGATACCGTTGAGCTGTCGGCTTTAAGCTTAAGTGCGTTTGCATTAGCCGCCATTCCGGCAGTGTTACTGGTGACCGTCTTTTCGAGATTGTCCACGTTGGTCTGGGCTACCTGTAGCTCAGCCTTTGTCGCGGTCAACGCTAATTGCGTCGCCTGTTTGTTAACCGTATCATCAAGGTCATTGACGTCGTTTTGCGTTAGTGCTAAATCAGCTTTTGTGGCGGTTAAACCAAGTTGAGCACTATTTTGGGCCACCGTACTAGCCAGATCGGATATGGTTGAGCTATCAGCTTTAAGCTTTAACCCGTCTGCTGTAGCTGTGATATCTAGCACTTGACTGGCTACCGTATCGTTTAATTTATCCACGTCCGTGTTAGTCAGTGCTAGCTCGGCTTTTGTCGCCGTTTGACTGAGTGTACTCTCTGCAGTTGTGACCCGCTGATTTAAGGTGTCAACCGTGTTAGTACTAGCCTTGTTGAGCAATTCGTTTGCATTTTGTTGCGCTAGGGTCTGAGCCGTTGTTGCCGTTTTGCTGACCGTGTCCACGCTAGTTTTTGTCGCTAGTGTACTAATTGTTGACTGATTTTGCTTAGCTAGTGTGCTGACCGTATCCACTGTGCCGGCTAGCGTGTTATAAGTCGTTTGGCTAACTTTGCTTGCAAGTTCACCATCAATGTTCGTAAATTGTTGCTGCACATCTTCTGGTGCAGCCTTATAGTCGGTTGCTTTATTCCCTCGCTCAAACTGCATGTTATATACAGTAACTGTTCTTGTGGTAGCAACATTGTCCATACGAATTTGAATACCAGTAGCAGTACCGCTTGTAGTCCAATCTGACTGCCATTGAACAGTACGCACAAAGTGTCCGTTTTCCTTCATAGCGTCCCCATCTCGGAATGTCCCCCACGGTATGTTGTTGAACTGAGGCAATATAGTCCCGTACGCCCCCGTACCAACGTTTATATAATCAAAAGACACGGTCACATAATCGCCGTCATTAAACGGCGCTTGCTTGATTGTTCCAAATGTGAACAGCCACTTTATCGAGCTGCTCTGATTAGTGACGCCAGAACCTTGCATTTTCCAAGTGGCGCTTGTGTCAGCTAAATAATTTCGACCGCCAATCGCAAGATTATTAAATTTATCCAGCGCATTAGCCGCATTATTAATTGCTGTGTTAGCTTGTCCTAAAGCACTAGCCGCCTGACCTTTTGCAGTAGCTGCATCGTTGATTGCCTGTGTTGCATTTGCTTTCGCAGTGTTTGCATCGGCTTTGGCCGTTGTGGCATCTGTTACAGCTTGATTGGCTTGAGTGGCCGCATTGGCCGCTTGAATTTTAGCAGTAGCAGAATCTTTTCTCGCTTGAGCCGAGTCAGCCGTTGCGCTACTTGAATTAGTTAAGGCGTTTTTGGCGTCGGTTATAGCAGTTCCAGCGCTTGTTAAAGCGTCTTTAGCCTGTTGACCAGCTGCGGCCGCATCTGATTTAGCTTGTGTCGCCGTGTCTTTTGCAAATCCCGCTTTGGCTGCCGCGTCATTGGCAGCGGCTACTGATTCGTTAGCCTGATTCTTTGCTTCTTCAGCATCTTTTTGAGCTTCATCTACCGCATCTGATATCTCGGATGTTTTTCGTGTTGACATCACAAATTTCCAGATAGTACCATCCCAGATATATAATTCTTCAAATTCCCCATCAGGTTTATACCATAAATCGCCATTTTTTCTAGCAGTTGGCATATCAGGTCCACGGAATATAGTGTTAAACCCATTAGCCGCATTTTCTGCGGTATTTTGTGCATCGTTTGCGGCATCTTTAGCGTCACTCACATCATTGGCTATCTGGTTAAGTTGACTTGAAAGAGAGTATTTAGGCTCTCCGATTTCTAGAGACTCATAACGATCAAGTAATACATTCCACTCTGTTTTGATGACTTTTGCTTTTGTTCTAACTCCTAAAGCATCAAAATAAATAGATACCTCATCACATAAATTAACCTGCTCAATTACTCCATTTTCAAAATTTAATGTATTTGTCAAATCCTGATAAGACAATTCAATTGAAACGCTCGGAACACCAATACTATTAGATTTCATATAAGAAATTGCGGCCTTCCTTAAACTATCGACCGTTTTTATTTCCTTATCAGTAAAATCAACTGGTAAAATATTTCGTTCTGGGTAATTTTTAATATATTCAGAATCTACAAAGTATTCCGGCAAGGTAACAACTATTTCTTGTTGATTCTCGCCTTCTGGTGTATATGTCGAAAACGGCTGAATCGAAGTATATGTTGTCATGACGGTTTCTTCTTGCGTGAATTCAGTTATATTTTTACCATAAGCTAGGATAGCAGCGCTTGTTTTTCCCCTTCTATTCTTTAAGCTAATATGATAATTATCGAATATATATTCTCCGCCCCAGTTTTGGAGAATTGACCCAGCCACTCCGCCTAGTGCTTCACGTGCATTTTTTTGTGTTTTAATGCTCCACGCTGCACTATTCTTAGTTGTAATATCTGAATCGACAACAAATTCATTTTTATCAACAATTGATGATTTCCACATCCCTAACGCAATCGTTGCATCGGAATCGTTAATAGTAACAACTGGTTTTAATGTTAGCTTATTTGTTAAATAACTTACGTGTTGGGCATATACGGTAACTATTCCGGACAACGGTTTAGTTATTTTAACAATTCTAAATCGTTGGTCTTTCGTGTAAATCTCTTGACCAGAGTCAGCCTTAATAACTCTGCCATTTTTAAGATAAGAAAAAAGCCGTCCAGTAATTGGATAGCTCATCTCTAATTCAAATATCCCATTTCTTTCAGTTGTAACGTTGGCACTGATCGTATCGGTTAACACTCCAATTCCGTTATTAAAGAAATTGGTTGCGTTAGACTCATATAAAATAGGAAAACTCATACAACACGCTCCCATCTGGGCATTATTTTAACACTAGTTATTCCTGAGCCCGTCCATGATATTTTATTGTCTCCCGCTCCTAGTTCCGGAAATGGAAAGAAATAAAGCTTATCATTTTCCAGTTTATTATTAACGCTAATTCTTACCGCATTTTGAGCGAGTGAATCGACTTTAATATCAGTATCAATTCCTTTAAAACTATACTTTTTTGAGTTAATTGTTAAATCCATATCACCAGTTCCAACAATTTCAAAAATCGGTTTACTTTTACGTTGAAATGGATTTTTTAATATCTGTCCGTTAGTTAATGTTTGTGAAGTTAATCCCGTTTTTAGATATTTATATGGCATAATTTTAAAATTAAAAACGGCTTTTGAAAACTTTTTGAGAGTGATATCAAATGGAATGCCTTCACTTAAAATGGCACTATATTGATATTCTGGTTCCCACGAGAACGACAAAGGTCGCCAACCTACGTCTTTTTTTAGCCATTCATCAATTTCATCAATACTTTTTTCGATTGCACCTACTGGATAAAGAGAACACGGCAATCCTCTTTGGACTGCTTTTAATCGTTTATTATCAATGGCAATATCGCCATCAACACCAGGCACTTCGATAAACGTCACGTCTGATTCAGGCCCAGAAATATCAATGCCTGCTTGAACCCTGAGGCCGAATACATTAGACTTTTTACCGTTATATTCAAAATAACTTGTTATCATCATTCCATTCTCGCTCCTTCCGTTTGAGTTACCCATGCAATATCTTGCATCGTTTTTCTAATGTCTTCTTTGTTATTCCAGTTTAGATTTTCAACTTTAAAAATAACAGAATGATCGTTGGTGTTAGTTGTATTTCCGTTATTGTTTATCAAATTGGACGAATTCCTGTTAGAACCGCTAGAGTTATTCGATAACATTGATTCAGCTGTTATAGTTCCATTTCGGAAGCCCTCAAGCGCCGGCATAGAAGCGTTTGATAAACCGATAAATGGATCAGTATCTAATCCATCTTCCACTGTGTCATTAATCATTTCTGTCATATTCTTTACGGTTCTTTGGACAGCACTAAATTTATCAGTTAATCCACGATTCAATCCGTACACAATAGCATTACCATTTTCAATTAATAATTTTTTATCATAGGAAATGGGTCCTTTGTGGTCTTTAATCCACTGAGCCCAACCGCTAACAGTATTTTTTACCTTTTCGAATCCTTTAACTAAACCACTTAATAAACCTGACACAATAGCTCGTCCAGCATTTACCATATCTCCTATAGCGTTACTAATTCCTGAGCCAATTTTACCTACCATTTCGCCACCTTTACTGAGTAGTGAACCAAGTAGTTTACCGATACCTTTAATCAATGCCATTACAACTTGTGCGCCAGCGCTTATAATTCTAGGCATATTGTCTATCAGGGCCTTCGCTAATGCTACAATTATTCTTAATGCTGCCATTATTAATTGCGGTAGTACTTTAATTAATCCGTTTATTAATGCCATTAATAATTTAACACCCGCAGCTATAATTTTAGGCATGTTATCTATCAATGCTTTTGCTAAAGCTATAATTATTCTTAATGCTGCCATTATTAATTGAGGTAATACTTTAATTAATCCGTTTATTAATGCCATTAATAATTTAACACCCGCAGCTATAATTTTAGGCATGTTATCTATCAATGCTTTTGCTAATGCTACAATTATTCTTAATGCTGCCATTATTAATTGAGGTAATACTTTAATTAATCCGTTAATTAAAGCTAACAATAGTTTTATACCTGCATCAATAATTAATGGTAAGTTCTCTATTAAAGCATTTACTAAAGCCAATATAATTCTAAGTGCTGCTTCTATTAATTGAGGTAATATTTTAATTATCCCGTTTATCAATGCCATAAGTATCTTTACACCTGCATCTATAATCATAGGTAGACTTTTTATTAGAGCACTTACAATAGCTAATATAAGTTCAATTGCTGCTTCTATTAAGACGGGTAATATTTTAATTATCCCGCTTACTAATGCCATAAGTATCTTTACACCTGCATCTATAATCATGGGTAAACTAATTATTAACGCATTTATAATTGCCATAATAAGTTGAATTGATACACTTATTAATTGTGGCAGGATGCTAATAATTCCACTAATAAGCGCCATTAATATTTGGATACCAGCATTCATAAGCATCGGTAATAGTGAAATAAGCGTTTCTATAATTTGAGGAACAATTGTAACGAATAAAGTTATAAGTTGAGGTAAAGCTTGAACTATCCCATTTATTAACGCTATCAATATCTGTATCCCTGCGAGCAATATCATAGGTAATAGTGGCAAGATGGCGTTCAACAAAGTGTTAACAATTGTTATAACTGCATCCACTATCTGCGGTAAAGCTGTAATAATCCCATTCAAAAGCGCTACTAATATGTTAGTTCCTGCTTCTATTAAGACAGGTAGTACTAATGTAATGGCATCTATTAATTTATCTATAATGCCTATCATTGCATCAACAATCATCGGAATTGCTGTGGTAATACCTTCTACTAGCTTAACGATAATGTCCGTTCCGGTAGCAATAATTTCCGGTAAATATTTTTCTATAGCTGCAGTAACTGTTTCGATGGTTGCAGATAAATTATCGAACACTTTTGTTATTCCATCAGCTGATAAATCACCTGTTTTTATCCAAGCCATAACAAAACTGGTTACCAATCCAATCACAAGTCCCATTGGTCCACTTACACCTAAAAAAGCCAAAGCAGCAAACTTAAGTGCAGTAACGACAACGCTTAGGGCTGTACCAGCATAACCAAGTGAACCACCAAATTTTTCAAGTAATGGAGCAACAACTTCTATTGCCTTACCAAAAATACTATTAATTCCTTGACCAGCAATTCCCATTCTAATAGCAAGCTGATCCATTTTATTTTTAACTGCATCTATTATTGGGCTTAAAGAACTACTTATACTGCTTCCTAAATCTATAAATCCTTGTTTCATAATTTTCAAACCAGGCTGTATAGCAGATAATAATTGTCCGAATTTAGCTACTACAACGTTTAATGCACTTTTTACAACGGATGAAAATTGTTCAAAACCTTGTTTCATAGCATTCAAATTAGACTGTACATCAGATAATAATTGTCCAAATTTTTGAATAAATGTATCAAAAGATTTTTTAGCAACATCCATTCCATTACTAAGTACCTGCATAAATGAGGCCCATACTTCTTGACCTTTTTTTGTTTTAGTAAAGAAATACGTTAATCCACCAACTAATGCCGCTATTGCAACGATTAATACTCCGATAACCGTAGTTGTGCCAAATGCATAAGATAGCGCTCGAAATGCGCTTGTTGCTACACCAGCAGACGCGGATGATGCAATAAATTCTAACTTCAATATTTGCAGTGTTTCTATAAAAATTTTAGTAGCTGCGATTGCAGTATTTACAGCACTGTAAGCTACTATAGCTCCTTTCATAACAAAAAAAGCAGTAGCGCCTGCCATTATAGCTGCTGCTAATGTTTTAAATACATCTTGATGTTTTGATACAAAATCTAAAAGTTCTTTAATTTTAGGACCTACTACACCCAATGCGGATACTACTTTATTAAGAGCTGCCTCTGTACGTGCACCACTATTAGTAATGATAGTGGCTATATCTGTACCTAAAACAGTTTTTAACAGATTGTCAAAAGCTGTTATTAAATTAGCTAATCCACGAGTTACCGCAGTTTTCATATTAGAAATAGATGTTCCAATACCACTAGTTGCATCTTGTACAATTGTATGGAGTGACTTAAGACCACCGCCACCTTTTGTATCCAAATTAATTAATGCATCTTGGAATTTAGATACACTAATACTTCCATCTGATAATCCTGCCTTTAACTGTCCAGAAGTCATACCCATTTCTTTAGCTAAGGCATTTAATGCTGGTCCCAATCCTGAATTTATCATAGAATTCCAAGTTTCAGCATCAACTTTCCCATTTGAAAAGGATTGCGATAATTGAACAACTGCATTGTTAACTTGGTCTGTTGTTCCGCCAAAACCTAATATTCCATCATTTAAGGCAGCGAATATCTTTTGTGATTTACCTAAGTCGTTCGTAGATGAAGCTATCAATTGAACGCCTTTCACAGCACCATCTAACGGAGTAGGTAACCCTTGAATACTACCTTTCAGGTCATTCATTGTTTGTGTTATGTCTTTTGTTGTAAATCCCATATTTTTAAATACTCTATTAGAATTATTTAAAGTATCAACACGCTTTATTGCCCCATCCATCGAATCTTTCAAGGTACTAAATGCCATACTAGCAACCTTAACTAATCCTAAAGATGTGACCATGCTTTTAATTCCACCAATTGATTTCTTGGCTGAATTACCGACGCCGTCTATGCCACCTTTTAATTTATCAGGCCCACCAGTTCGGCCAATACCACTAGCTGTTTTCATTAAACCATTCAGGTTTTTTATAGCCTGTTTAACATCAGAAATAACGGATATTTTAACAGTTCCATCACTCATTTTCTTCCTCCTTTCCTTCTATTTTTTGCCCAGGTAGTGCAAACTTCTTTTTAGCTTTTAATAATTCTCGTCTTTCCTTAGCTGTACCTTTCCCCTTCGGTAATTCCTTTGTTCTAATTTCTCTAACTTGAACAAATCTAGTATTGTTAGGAAGACTATTCAATAATGCATTAAATCGAGACCAACTTAACTTTCCCTGTTGATCAATCAAATCAATCCCATAAGTCTGCATAAATGCTGAATAAATAAGGTCAGCATCAAAATCTAAGTCATAATCACTTTTATTTTTACTTATATATTTTTGCGGAAGAGGATTTCCACTTAGATCATGTTCAACAACGTCATCAACTTTAGTCAAAAAAATAAAATTATTTAGCAGTCCATTAACAAGGTCTGAATAATTTTTATTATTTTCATCCAATCGACCTAAATCAGGAACTTCATCTAACATTAATTCAAAAAATACTCTGTAAAAGAACTCATCATTATCTATTTTTTCCTTACAAAAATTAATTACTTTGATAATATTATTAAAAGAAGTATCAACATTATAAAAAATGCCATTAAATTCAATTTCATTTTCTTCTGAATTAGCAAGTGAGAGCATAATCTACACCTCGCTTATTTATTTGATTTTCTTTTTTTATCTTTCAAATATTTATCAGCCATTTCTTTTTGTGTTTTGCTTGTAATACCTAAATTATCAATTTCGTTAGTCAATCCTTCCCCGATTGAAAATACATAACTAACCATAATGACCTTACTTTTAGTTTCCTTGTAGAGTTCATCAAACGCCCCTTTTCCACACATATCATCTAACGTTTCTTTGATGACGCTCATCAGCTTAGCCTCTTGCTTTTCCGATGTTAAACCTTCTTTGTTTTTATCAATATTTTTAATTTTTTTATAACTTTCATTTAACGAATTTCTAAAATTTTCTAATTTATCATCTGTTGCATTAAATTCAAATTTATGTGTCGTCTTACCATTTTCTCCCTCAAATTCTACAGGGATCACTGTTGTTTTTTGTTTAATTACTACTGCCATTTTAAATTCCTCCTAAAAAAATAAGACTGGGTTTTCCCCAGTCTTTAGTTATGTGTTATTTAGTTGTTTCTACGGTTACGGACAATTCCGCTTTTACCGTTGGTTTACTTTTACTTGTAATATTGACTTTTACAATTCCAGCTGCGATACCCTTAATTTCTAGCTTGCCACTAATTAAAGTAGCTGTAGCAATTTTGACATCTGCACTCGTAACTGTCATTTCTTGATTTGCGCCAGTCGGTTAGATAGAAGCAGTCACGCTACTATCTGTTACACCAACTCCCAGTGTTAATGTAGTTTTGCTTAATTTAACACTTATTGGGTCAGGCTTATTTGGGTGTCACAACTGAAATAGTTGGAATTTTATTATATTTAATTGTACAACTAAAGTCCTCGTACTCCGTTGCATCCCCAGCTCCAGCAATAATATCTGTTGCCGTTGCTGGTCCTATTGTTTGCGTTTTACCATCTGACGAAATTACCTTGTGCCACAAATTACGTTCACTACCAGTTTTATATTTCATTCCAGCAATAAGTTCCTGTGCAGGATCTTCAGGATCATAATATCCTTCTGGACTATATGCCCCTGTAACCGAAGTAACCGTTGTTTCAGGGTTCCCATCACCGTCATAAAATCCAGTATCATCTGTTTCTTCATCAGTATCGTCCCCAATAGATGTAATACCACGTGCTAATTCTAACCATTTCTCTTCAGCTGGTGTTTTTGTAGCGTCTTTAGGATCCATCGGTGCTACAAAGTGTCCGCGTAATGCATTTTTTAATCTTGCCATTATTCTTCACTCTCCTAATTTTTTAATGTTGTAATTTCTGCTTGAATAACTAACCGGTAAATAAAATAGCCACTTTCATCCTTGGCAGATGGAAATGGCATCGATACTGTTTTTATATTTTCAAATAGATAACTATTATTATCACTTGGTAATTCGTCTAAATCATCAACTGCAATAGCAATCTTATTAAGCGCCAACTCTATCTTTTGAATATCTCTAGATTTGCAAGCAAACTCATAATTAAGTTGCTTATCTTTCGTTTCATCCATATACATTCTGATCGTTTTACCACCCGCAATCTCATTTAAAACAATTGAATCGTCAGATAATAGTGCCCCAAACTTACAATGAAATGAACTATCTAATGTATTAACAAAATTACAAATCTGTTGTTTTAAATCAATTCCAGCCATGTTTCAGTAACCCCTTTGTATAGACTTTCGTCCAATCATTCATATACAAACCTTTAGCTACTAAGTCCCAACGAGGACCAGTCCCTGGAGTTGTATAGTTAGTCATTTGTTGATAGAACATTTTAGAAGCATAAGGCATTGTGTAATTAATGTTTGAATCATAATCTAGATGAGATATATCACGTAAATTTCCACTTTCACGCGGAACAAATGGTTCCATATCCTTATGAATTTGATTAGCTGTAACGTAACGTGCATAGTCGATATTACCTTGGCTAAACATCTTATCAATTCTACTAAAATCAACATCTACTTTGACGTTCCCCACTACAACACCTCCAATTCATGTGACCATACTTCATTTTTAAATGGATGCGACGTTTTAACATCGTTCTTGATGATGTACTCGTTTCCATTAAATACAAGCTTAGAACGCAATGTGAAGTCATCTAAAAATGGTGTTGACGTATCGCGATAAACAAAGCAAACAGCGCTAAATTGTCTGGTTTGTTCCGTTAAATTTGAAGACGATTGAAGCGATTCATCAAATCTAACGTGTTCAACCGTGACTGGTTCAGCAAACGCCGGCTTATCATAATCATCAACGCCTAAATACTTAAAATACTGAACTACATGTGGTGTAAATGACTTAGTAACCTTAGGCAGTCCCATCATCTCCAATCAACCCCTTTATAAAGTAAACCTGTATGATATAAAACATTTCTGGCATCATTTGTTAAAAGAGATTGCTTAGAACTACCCGAATTACTAGCTGCGTTGCCACCTTTTGAAAGTGAGGTACGCCCAATAGACATAGAACCCAGTGTATTATTAAACATCTCTACACTAGTTACACCACTTTCTTTCATATAATTAATTTGGATTGCTACAGCTTTTTTGAATTGCAGTTTTCTAAACGTGAAATCATCAAATTCTAAATCATTCCATTTATAAAAAGCTGATGTTTCAAAATCAAGCGTATCTTCAGCAATCATTTCCAATTGATCATACTCATCTTCACTAACACTTTTATAACCTAATTCAGTATATTCTGTATATGTTAGATACATCTAACCACCTACTTTTTAGCCGTTGGCGTTGCGTCTGCTATTGCTACTGATTCAGTAGACGCAAATTCAACTTTAATAACCGTTGACCACTCTGAGCCATAACCGGTCGTGTTAGCATTTTCTGCTTTTTCAATTTCATCTTTACCTTCAAATGTTTCGTTGAAAGCTTGGATATAGAAATTGATAATTTTGCCTGCTAAAGCACTGCCAAATAACTCATCGTTAAATACCAACTCTGGTTTTTCGACATAGTGCATAATTGTTGCGTCTTCTGGTTTACCAGTTCCTAAATCATGATGAACAATCCAACTCTTAGCTTTTGTATCCGCAGCCCATGACAAATGCGTCCCTGTTGCAGACGTATCTTTCGAGACTGCCCCAGTTACTACCTCTGGGCGAGGATTAGGGTGTTTTGGTAACTTTAATAACCGCTTTTTTATTAGCAGGCAAGATATACTCACCAGCTTTACCAGCACCTTGTAATACTTGGCCGTCAAATTCAGTTGTTTCCATTGCGCGTGCTGTATTAATTCCGGTAAATTGCTTACCCACATTGACAATAGATGTATATGCTACTTCGCCTGTTTGAAATTTAGCATCAGGCGTTTCTTTGATCGTAAAACCTTTAAAACGTAAGATACCATTTTCATCAATATTAGCAGCGGACGATTTAGAAGTAGTTGTTAGCGGGTGGTCAACAATTGCGTTATACAATTCTGGAACTACCCAAGCCATTTTAGATCCGATAGCTTCCATATTCACATATGCGTTAGATAAATCATTGAATAATCTTAATACATTTTCATTTGAAAAATCTGCTAATTGCTTTGTTTCATTGGCAACCTTAGAGATAAATGCCCCACCTTTATTATCAAATAACTGTACTTTTGCTTGCGCTTGCAAGTCTAAACGATCAGCAACTGAACTATCAAAATTGTTATTTACAGTGTAACGGTCAACTCCTTCGTGATAGACCCATTCCCAATCGTAATCAACATCGGTATCTGTATAAATAACTTCTGTACGATTTCCAAAACGACCCGATTTTTCTGTGCCTGTCCCAAAACCGACTTCTTTATCTTTATTATATTCAGTACCTACAACTACTGGAATATCACTTGTTTTAACAGAAAATGCTGTTTTATTATTTTCTACACCGTCTAAGACTTCAACACTACCTCCGAAAAATTCAGCAAAGTAAGATTGCTTATGATATACCGCCTGTAATAATTGTTTAAATTGTTTTTGATATGATCGTACTGGTAAGTTATTATTTTCTCCTGGCATGTTAAATTCCTCTTTTCATTTAGTTGTTATTCATATTTAGCCATCTTGGCTTCAAATGGGTCTTTTTCTCCGTCACCCTGTTTTCCTGGGTTTGGATTACCACCTGTCGTCCAATTAGGATTATCTGGCCGTGTTTGTTCTGTACTTCCGAATAAATAGGCATCACTTTCTTTTAACGCTGTTAGCTGTTCAGATAAACCTAACAATTGACCTTTATCGTCAATCTTAAGTGTGTCTGTGTCTAACAATGCTCGTGCTGCTTTGATATTCTTGGCACCATTTTGTGTTAATCCTAACTCAATTGCTGAATTAAGTTGTGTTGCTGAAAGTTTAGTATTTAGATCAGCAGTATCTGAATCGTATTTACTTTGTAAATCAGCTAATGAAGTCTGCAGTTCTTCACTATCTTTCGACTTACTTTGTAAATCCTTGAGATCGGTATCACGTTGAGTCAATTGTTCTTTCAATCCATCACGTTCAGTAGTTAGTTGTGCTAGCTCGTCTTTTGATGATTGAGTTGACTTACCGTGTTCTACCATTACCTTATCCATTACTTCTTTTTCCAAACCCAAACTTTCTAAAAATTCTCTGTTCATATTACTTTCCTCCTACGTTTTATTTACGTGGCCACGACCACGAGAGTATAAAAAATAGACCTTTTAACGACATATCTAGGTCGAATAATATTTATTTTTTTGTGTAAACCTTTTCTCTTGAATAATCACGATATAAAAAATCATTATCATCAACTATTTTCCGAATGCCGCTTTGATTATTCCTGATTAATTGCGAATAACGAGCAATGCCTTGTTCATCACCTAATTCTTTAGCAACGTTCAACTTACGTTTGTATTGTCTAACTTGGCGTTCCAACTGTCTCTGTTTGGCTTGAATATCACTATTCTTAATAGCTTCATCAGAACTAGGTACATCTTCTTTATCGCGAATAATATTAATATCTGGGTCCCAAGGTGTAAATGTATGATGACAGTTAATCCCTGCAACTCCTGCTGCTTCTTTGTAGCCATGATCATAAACGCTAGGATACTTATCTCCTGATTGGCTTGGTCTCATATAGACGACTCTGCCTTGGATAGGTGCACAAGCAGGTCGTGCAGCTGAATGTGATGACATAAGACAAGTTTCTATCCCATATCTATCCATACCTTCCATTCTAATTTCATGATAAGCATTTCTAGTTGTTGAATTGACAACGGTACGAACGTAACTCTCAATGCCCCAAGTATGGCCACCCTTATCAATGAATGAACTAGGAATACCTTTATCCATCCATTTGTAAATAGTATCTGATATAGCTTTTTCTGGCGTTTTAAGCCCTGTAATAACACCCGCAGTTGTGTTTTTGATAATGTCTTCATAGATTTTCTGTGCTGTACCTTCACCGTAATTAGTTGTAATCAGTGTTTGATTAACTAAATTATCAATATCTAAAAAGGTTTGGTTAAGATAGCCTTTTAATTGTTGGTCCATGTTAGTCAACGGCGGTATTTCAGTGCCTTTAAACTTGCTAAATTCCTTATCGGTCTCATCAGCAATCTGATAGCCGTTATCAACGATTAAACTTTGTAGCTTTTTCTTAGATATCTTAGTTGTCTTGGCTAACTCTTTAATGACGTCACCATTAAACATATTAGCTTCGTTCATCTTTTCAAGTTGCCATTGAAAGACGTTATCTTTATCTAAATCATCAAAATTTGACGTTTTAAGACGTTTAACAATCATCTTAAATATTTCATCTTCAAGCGATAAGTAGACGTCGGAAAGTAGTCCAGATTCAATAGATAACTGTCGTGGTGTGATTGTCATTATTCATCACCTGACCCCAACAATGTATTTTCATTTTGTTCTTGTCGGTCAGGCTGTTTATTAATCGTTTCATCATCAATATCAGTTAACATTTTCTCAGCTTCTTCATCAGTAACGCCCAATTGTTTAGTTAAGAAGTACTTCTTACTAATTAAGCCTGATGATAACAGGCTAAGTAAATAAGTAGCTTGTGCTTGTTTATCAACAAAGATAGCATCGTCAAAATCAATCGTAATCTCTTCATCAGTTGGACCATTGTATAATTTAACACTCTTGGCCAACTCTAAAATGCTAGTAACCAACTCTTTAATGTTCTGTTCAACGTTGGTTAAGTGACTATTACGAGTTTGATAAGTCATACTATTTTCACTAGCGACTTCTGTAGCTGTCTTCAATCCATTTGAATCAAATGTAAAGGTTCCTGAAGATAATCCGACTTGCATTTCTAATAGTTTTAAATTAGTACTAATAGAGCTGATAAATGGTTCCACTCTTGGTTCAAGTGAAATATCCTTAATCGGGCTCTTATCATCAAGTCCGCCATCTAATGATAGGAATACATCCTGTTCAGAATCAAATATCTGTTTAAATCCTGCTTGATTATTCTCATCTGGAATCACTTGAATAGCATCAGCAGATACCGTTACTTTCTTCTGTGACATCTTAACTTCCCAGTTCAACTTATCAAATGAATCATCAATCTGTTTTAATGTGTTCTTAGCATTATCCGTAACAGATAGTCCAAGCAAACTGTAACGGTCTTTGTTGTTCATCCCTGCAGGTTTGAAATAAGTTGGTAACATCCGTGTTAAAACACCTTGCGAATGCGTTTCTTCTTCTAAATCAGGATAAAGTTCACTCAATGGAACTCGTTTACCTACAACATCTGCACTATCAACTGAACAGTATAGTTCATTCGTTATAACATAATCATCATCTTTCCATTCATGGAACTCTAATAACGTGTAACGATTAATAGATTTACCAATCACTTTAGTTGTAACACTAGCAATGGCCACGCCCGAAATATTATTTGAGTTACTTCTCAAAGGATAGAAAGCATCGGCTTGAATCCATGACAGTTTAATCTGCTTATCATCAACGTACGGTTTAATGGCCATACCACCCAATGCCATTCCTGACTCCAAATAACGTTCATAACTTTTGTAGAAATCATTATCTTTAAACGTTTCATTAATGAACTTCTGTGCTTCACTGTCTTCTGTCCCAACTGTGATAACAGCATGTTCATTAAAGCATATACTTGCTATTCGTTTAGCCACAACCTGTGCCATGTTTAAGCTAACGAATGGACGTGTCTTGATATCTCCATAGGTATTCTTGTATCTAACGTTATCAAAGAGACCTGCGTAGTATCTTGAATTACTTTGAATACGTTCATATTCTTCACTTGTCATATTAATTTTTGGGTGATCAATAATCTTACCCAATGAATTCACTTGCTGCACATTACCACCTCCTTTACTAAAAAATTGTTTAATCTTTTCAAACATTCAATCACCTCTGCTTCCATCTAAGGTCCTTAGCGTTATCAATCACAAAATACTTAAACATATCTGGCATATGATCGTCTTCTTTAATAACCGCTGGGTCTGCACTCTGTAACATTTTTTCATCCCAACGATAACGCTGGTGTTGGTCAATAAATATCTTGTTATTTTCAGTATCTAGATAATAAAAACGACCCTGTGCCAGTAATATCTGCACAAAGTCGACCATATCTACATTTTTCTTTTTAGCTACTGGGTGCCAGCGTTGACCGTAATCATAGAAGTATTGGTTACGAACACCACCTTCAGCACTATCTATTGTCCGATTGCGAATTTGATACGTTCTACCATTAACAGCCGATGACTTCTTTATAAACTCATAGAAGTCTTTACTAAGTTCGCTAGGCGGTTTCTTATTTGTTTGACCAGCAGGAGAGTAGTAATAAGTATCAATTAGAATGACCTTACCCTTTGACGTTAACGCAAAACAGCCAACCGCATCAGCACTCGTTTGATGACCGACATCAGCCGAATAATATAAGAATTTAATTGGATCATCAGTAAATAATTCTTTGATTTGTTTAAATAAATTCATGTTATAAACGTTATTACCTAAGCCGATTGCCTCGCCTAAATACATCCACTTATAATAATTCAAATCATTCTTCTTAACTGTTTCAATCTCATTCAAATAGTCATCAGATAGAATATTTGGCAGCGTTACGTCTTGATAAGTTGAATGGTCAATATACCAGCCATCTAATCCTGAACGTTCAGCAATCCATTTATTTATCCAATCATACGGATTCTTAGGCGGATTGTATGAGTAGTAGGTAATGACATGTTTACCAGGTGGCAATACTTTACGAGTAAATGAAGCACGAACTGTATCGACTTCTTCCCAGCTATCAAACTCAGCTAGCTCTTCAAACCACAGCCACTGAACGTATCCTTTAGCAACTAACATCGATTTCAACTTAGCTGGGTCATCTAATCCACTAAAATAAAAGGCCGTTCCTGTCGGCTTGTGCATAATCCGATATGGTGACTTCGTAAATTTAAATTGACTATCAACATGTAATTGATAAATAGCCCATTTAATTTGTTCATATACTGATAGTTCCAGCGTATTAGCAACTTTACGAATGATTAAGGCATTAGCGTTACTATCTTGCAGGAAATCAAGTACAATCCTTAGGCTAATAACTGATGACTTAGTTGAACCACGTCCACCTTTAAGCACCTTATTCAAGGCATTAGAATACAGCACATAATCAAAGTGTGGATTTATCATATTATCTAAATTAATCTTTATTTTCATCTGATAAATCCCTTCGATCCGTTTGATTGATTTCTATTGTGATACCTTCGTTATCAGTATTGTTAATCGCTTGAACTTCCGCTTCTTTGATATCCGCCTCAGCCTTAACCTTACGGATTTGAGATGTCATTTCTTCTAATTTCTTACGCCTGATATCAGATTCATCAGCTAACATAACAAATTGCTTAATCAAATTAGATAACGTCCCCATTGCCCTTGATTGTGCCGATAAGAATGAAGCCTGCTTATCCCAAGCATATTGAAACTCTCTAGTCGCTTTAGTCTGGATAGGATTACCTTCTTTGTCGGCAAATGTTGTAGAAATCTCTGCAGATGTTTGACTAGATGTTTCGTCAAATTCATCCCTAACATACATAATCTTCTGCGATCTAATGATTGCAGCGTACTGAATCATAATGTTATTCCAAATAATATCAATCGGATTGCTATCATATATCTCACTCATTAAATCTTTTGTATCATCTGGCAGCCACTTAGCAAATAATCCATGTGATACCGCATTTTTATTATCAGGTGGTGCTCCACCATGATTATTTTTTGCGTTCTCATTATCCTTCATTGAATCGTAACGCTCCGTTTCGTTTATCGGAGCGCTCCCTACGTTTTCCACTTGCCATTTATCCTGTGACTTCCATTTTCTGATACTCGAACTAGACACACCCAACTGCTCGGCAATCGTTGATAATACTATCTTACCGTCCGATTCAAGCCACAGCTTATATGCTTCATCTCGCTTAGGATTCCTTGCTCTTGGCATCCATTCTCACCACCTCGCCATCTGTGTTGTTTTGTAATCGGCTTCTATTTTGGATATTAAAAAAGACCACTCGTATGAATGGCCTTACTTTATTTAATAACGCAGTTAGGACTCGCACCTAACTATTCTGCTTTCCAGTTGCGCTTCCTAAAGGAGTGACTCTTTAAAACTTACTACTTTACCAATATAACTCATAAAAGTGTCTAATCCTTCCCGATAAATTCCCACGATTTTCCCATAAAATTCCCAAAATAAAAAACTATTAGCAAAATACTAATAGATCTTCTAATGGATATATTTCTGCGAAACAAATCAATGCAACGTCTAACTTCCTATACATGGTGCTTTCGCTAATCAATAAAGTAGATTGAACCTCATACGCCGTATCATTATGTATATAAACATTCTCAAGTAGCATACGATAATCACTACCCACAATGGATTCAATACAATGTTCTATCGTCTTTACAATCGTCTCTGCGGTTACTTTATTAACAATTTTTATCTCTTCAGTATTCTCTCCAGAACTGCTACGAGGCATTCCAGTCATTGCTGGTGATTGTAGAAATAGAATATTCCGATTAGCTATCCGTTTATACCGTTGATAACTCTTTAACACCTTAATCGCTTTTCGCTTCGTAGCAGTCTCGTCAAGCTTATCTAATAACATTTAGCCACCCCTTTTAGTATGCTATAATTAATTTATGAGATTACTTACAGCTACCTTTAAGGTGGCTTTTTTTGTATCTACTTTTTACTTTTGGCTAACTTTTGAAATTACACGTAAAATCAAAAGTAAATCTGTAACCGTTGATACTACTGACTTTTAAATTACGTTTACTTTTGATTTACTTGATTAAATTTTATTCTTTCGCTTCTTCAATCGATGTAATCTCAACGATATTGCTTAAGTTTATCCATTGCGTTTCATCAAAGTCATTTATCCAACCCGCAGACATTCTATCCGGTAAAAATCGTTTAAGTTTTTTGATACATCCTTCAAGACTTTCATCTGCTATAATAACTGACCGCCTTTTGCTATTTACATCAAACATTTTAATTTCAAACTTCTTCATCATTGTCACCCTATCCCAATCAAAGTAATCTCTCTGATTACTTCATTCTTTTCTTCAATAGTTAAATCATGTACGGCATTAATAATTACACTGCCTTTTTCGCTGAAATGATTATTGAATCGAACAATTGCGCTAACGATATCGTTATTTGATACGCATTGCAGCAGCGCGTTCCTATAAATCTTTTGGTTGTTAGTCATCTAATGCTCCTCCAGTAAACATAAATTATTAATCCCAGCGCTCCGATTGAGCAGCCTACTGCCTGAATATATGTCATATTATTTCCCATCATCTTTCGTATTTATGTTATATTTATTAAAAAAAGAGGTCTTTGCTTTGCATTCATTTTCTGAAAATCACCCTTTACTACTGTGGACAATAAAAGTTATCATTGCCGCTATTTCATTTGTTGGTATAACAACAATCTTTGAAGCATTCGTCTATTTTTCAAATCCATATTCATATGAAAAAATAAGTATTATTCAATTATCTGATGAAAACAGAGACGATTATCTTAGAAAAACACATTCAACAGAAATGATTGATCTAACAACTGGTCATGAAAATAGTTCTATAGAATATCTAATTGGTCCTGAAGAAAACGTGCTAGATAATATTTCATTACTTCGATTTTACGCAAAAAGTGGAAAAATAGATGATTTTAGAAAAGAAGATGTTCCTAGAATTCCTAAAGAACTTGCTCCACAAAATTATCTTTATCTTAAAGTCCCAGTATCTGAAGCTATCCCTCTTTATAAAATGACTTTTATGATTCACAATATGCCAGGAGAATATACTTTCAGCGAAAATTTAAAGAACGGTTTTAACAATCAAGAAACTCTTAAAGTAAAAAAGACAATAACTAGCTTTTTTGATAAGTAGATTTAATACTTATCTAAATAAATCATTAAACAGAACGCTGAAATAGTTATAAGTAAACAAGGAATAAATACCTTTAAAAATTCCGGATTTATAAATAAAGTAATAATAGTTTTCATATTCATCGCCAACCTTTTGCTCGTATGTCATAAGACTGGCCCACCTTTCATTTCAATATTGATTAGTCTAGTTAACTCATACTTTAGCTTGGTGCATTCGTCGTACGAGAGGCCTGACATATTTACAATGCGAATTAAGTCGCTAGCCTCGCTACGAATACCCGACTTGGTTAACTGAATTTTTAACTTGTCGTATTCAGCTTGATTTTTTACTTTTAGTTCTTGCTTATTCATTTTATTTTCTCCTATCAGGCAATCTCAATTCTTCCAGTTTCAATTGCCACAATTCTAGGTCGTACCCACGAATTAGAATGTCCTACCTGGTCGCATAAATCTTTCATTTTCATTTTTTCGCGCATATACCTGCGGATAAGTGTGTATTCAATCGTCGTCAATTTATAAATCGTAGGTTGATCCATTGATTTTTTAGTTAACTCTCTTATCACGGACATGGATTCTGTATCCGTTTCTGGAACATTTGCTACACTGCCGTATTTCTCTTCAACCTTTTGTACCTCAAACATCAGTTGTTTTCGTTCTAATTTATTCATGATTTCAACTCCTTAATTCTGATTTCAATCCGTGGATTAACTGAATAATATTTCTTAGCTTCTAACTCAATTACCAAGTTATCATCCGTCCAAATAACGCCGTTTAGAGCGTCTTTAATTCCTTTAACATAATTATCAATATCTGGTTTTACAATTGGCATGGATAGCTTTTTCTCGCGTCTAGCTATCTCTTTCTTACTGGTACCTTTGTTATTTTTACGGTAGACATCAATCTCAACTCTAATTGGACAATCAACCAACGGTCCCTGGTGTTGTAACTTAGCTTCATGGCCAACAAACAGTTTATAATTTTTACTTTTAATTGGATCGTGGGCCCTTTTCGTATAACTATTAAATCTAGGTCGTCCCTGAGCTACTGGGTCACCCAAAATAATTAATTCAATCATTATTTTGATGAGCTTGAGACAGTTCTGTTGAGTTATTACTAGTTTTGTTGAGCTTACTCATGCTAGTTCTCCTTTGGGGATGTTTTGTTAAACTCGTCTAACTGCTTCTGCAGCGCAACTTTATCAACCGTGCTAGTTTCTTCCGGCGGTTCATAATCGTCTTTAGCCCAGTCAGGCAATGACTCTTTCTTTGTAACTTTACCGAATGAATGAGCTTGACCTGGTGTCATATCAAACTCATCGTTCCAAGCTTCTTGACTAAAGAATGTTGCTCCAGTCTTAATGTATTGCTTATCAGTATTCTTAACCTCAATGTGCTTAGAATACTGGACAATGCCATTTTGAATCAGCTTGTTAGTCGCACCCTTTTTGATAGCTCGCTTATACGCTGCTAAGGCTGTTTTACGACCTTCTTTTCGTGGATAAAGTGACCACAACTTGTCAAAATCAGACTCGGCCGAATCATTTTCGGCGGACTTATTTACTTTAGTTTTATTTACTTTAGTTTCTTTTAATATACTTTGTGTACTTTCCACATGATTAACTTCGTTTCCAATGTGATTAACTCCATTATCAGTACTGGAAACGTCCAAAAGGTCATATTGCTCACTAATTTTACTATCTAATTTCTGATAGGCAGCTCGCTTATAACGCTCTTGAATACCATGCGATGTTAAAATTTTATAAGTATCAAAAAGATTCTTATTGAATAGGCCGACTTGAATGGCTTTAATTACAACTTCCTCTACTAACGCTTCGCTGGTACCAACATCGTCAGCCACCAGAAAACGAATATCTTCATCCCACAACATGTAATACCCTTCGTCTCCGTAGATATTACCGAGCAGGCAGACAAGTATTGTTGGAGCTGAACTCCCACAAGCCCGCATAACTTTTCGAACCTTCATATCTTTTAAAAAATCAACATCTAAAGGAAAGTAGCTAATACCCTTTTTCACAGGTCTGGCCATTAGTACCTCCTTTCGCTAGTAAAACGATCTCCTAAAATGGGAGGTCGTCGTCTGAAATATCAATTGATTGCCCGTTATTAGCGAATGGATCCGCTGAATGTCCGAAGCCACCAGCTACATTACCTTGTTGAACTTGTTGTTGATTATTTTGAGTAGCGTTATTCATATTAGCTGTATTTGTGTTAGGTACCGTTGTATTAGTTGCTGGGCGGCTAGCGTTAGTTGCTCCATCTGTGACATCGCCTTTAATTTGATTCTTACGCTCATTCTCGGCAACATCAGGAAAGTTTGTTTTTACAACATTTTTTACATGATTTTGTTCTTTTGATGGATCGTTATATTTCTCGACTCGTTCATTTTCAACTAGTAATACCTTTCCAAGTAGAGCTGTTCCAATTTGTTTCATCGTCACATCTTGCCCATCTGGTAATTGTTCAGCAGCAACTTGAGCAGCAACAATCAAAGCGTTTAAATAACCTTGTCCAATTTCACTATCATTTAATCGATGTGCAAAGTTTAATTCTGCACCTTGGTGTGGTTGTTGAATATCTCGTCTAACCTTATAGTTAACCGTTAACGCATCCGCACCATTACTATTTTTTCCTGTTTCAAATGAGTAAATAAAAACTTCATAGAATCCTGCTTCATTTAAGTAATTGCCACCTGCTGTATTTTTACGATCAATAATCATTAGTTGTTATCCCCTTTAGTTTCTTTGTTTTTTAGTTGTGGTGTCCATTCTTTTCCATTAAATAAATCTTTTGTTAAACAGTAAACTCGATTGTCTACCTGATTTTTAACTTGTGACTGTCCATTTGGTGTCAATCTGATGATATGTTCATCTTGATAAATGAACGTCTGTCCTACAACATCAAACAGCCCTTTGACACTTGCTCTAACTTTTGCGTTCATTAGGACATCATAGTAGGTCGAACTACTACCATCAGCGTTTTCAAACGTTTCAGCTGTTTCCCACGCTGTCGCATAGATGGTCATATTCCATGACCTAATTCGTCCAATCCATTTTTTAATGAGGTTCTGCATATCTCCCCATGCCTTACGTTGGTCCTTATTCATTAAACTTAGTTGACTCAATACGATATCTTGTAAATGTGATAGATTATCAAATGCAATATTGTTATAAGTTTTTAAATATTCTGATTCGATTGTGTTTAAAATTATTTCAAATTGATTAACAATGTCCGCAATATCTTCTTTATCTAATTCAACTACATCAATATCTGGCTGATTTTTCAATACTCTATCACTACCATCAATCGCTACTAGTAATGTTTTACCAGGTAAATATTGCGCTGTAGTCGTCTTTCCTGTCCCAGGATTGCCAAACACTAAGTACATCGCTTTAGTTTCATCAATATCTTTGGCTAGTATTCGTTTCATTATTGATCACTCCTAACTGGTACTCGTTCACTCGAATCAACGACTTCTATTGAACTCATGCTAATGTATTTAGCGATGTTATTTATTTCATCCCTAGTGCCTTGTAGTGTAAATGTTACTTGTTCAATCGATGGACGTTCAGGGATTATCTCGCCCGTTTCAACGTTAACCTTTGTATCATTAACTGTTTTAACTTTTAACGCTTCAATCGCCTTTTCTGACTCTTCTCGCTTACGTTGATTTTCTTTTTCCAGTTCTTCCGCTTCTTGTTTTCGCTTAACTGATTCAGTCATTTTATTCATGACATCTGGCACTAGCGAACCGTATTCGATTTGTTCAATCCAACCATCTGGATCAATATTTAACGTTGCTGCGAACTGTTTAATCGTTTCACTATCTTTATTAATCTGGTCTTTCTCTTTGAATATTTGTTCAACTGCAAAAGCAATTTCTTTTGTTCGTTGTAATTTACTTTTTGACTTATTCAGCCAAGAACTCTGTATCTCAACTATTTCAGCAGAGATGCCACACGAAAGTGCAATCTCGTTAACTTCTTCTTGAACTTCATCCCGACGTTTCTCACGTTCTGATTCTTCTAACTCTTTTAACCCTTTGTCAATTGGATCAATAACATTATTAATTACGGTGTTAATAGCTTTTACTTTCTGTTCAAATTCAGCAAGTGGCTTATTATATTCTCGTTTAATCTCTTTGCGCTTATCGTCTGTTGCTTTGACAACCTTTTTCATCTCGGCACGAATCTTTTTAACATCCTTTTCAGTCTCCGGTGAAACAACAATATCTGCATACCTACTAGCGTAAAGGTTCGCTATTTTAAGTAACTTATCTTCGTTAGCTATTGTGATTTTTGACGTTTCAAAATCAACACTAAACTGTAAATCTTCGGCACTCACTAATTCATTTACCATTGTTATTTACCACCTTTTCGTGTACCATTAACCAATAAAGTATTTTCCAATATAAGTTTCTCTAACTGTCTACGATTGCCGTCGTAAGCAGTTTTTTTATGCGCTTTTTTTCTGTGCATCCCTGCGACTTGTAAAGTGAATTTCATTTACTTTCTCCTTTCCAAATAACATTTCTCTGCTAAACTTTTCAATCCTCTTACCGTTATAAATCGCAAAAACGATTACGGCTGCGTTCGCTGCACCGAAGATGAAACTCGATAAATCTACTGTTGCCATCATATTCATCCCTCCTATCTATCTGTTTTCTGATTACTTGCGATCCATTTTTCAACTGCCTTGCGCGAATACATCCGTTTCTTACCGTTCAAGATAAATGGGAATCCAAACGCGTATCGGTAATTATCATCAAAAGATTTGGTATCACAATGTAAAACTTTTTTACAAAGCTCGCTTTTATTCATTAGCTCATCAGGCAGCTGCGTGTCTTGTATTTGTTGCGCAAGTTCTAAGGCAACCTGCTTTACAATACTTTGCATATCCGTCTTATCTAGCCTTAATTCCATGCTTAACTCCCCTTTCTGTCATATAGTTCCCAGTCGTCTATGATTGACGTTTTTAGTTCTACGTAAGCTGATATTGCTTCATCGACTTCTTTCAAATATTTAAGAACAGCAGCTTTATCCTCTGGCGTCCTTTCTTCTGGCTTGGTAACAATCACCATGCTGAATGATTCATCTAGATCCAATACCTGGCTAACTTCTTTTTTTGCTGATAGAAATCTACCCGCCGGATTCTCAATGTATTTTGACTCTTGCATAAGGACCTTTAAATCTAAAAGGTAATCTGCAACGACATATCTGAAATGGTCATTGTCTAGAAATTTAACAATCATTAATAATTTATCAACTGGTATTTCAGGCCTGCCATAACTAATCCAGTTCGTAATATTTGATTTAGCCATGAATAATTTGTCGGCCACTTCATATTGGTCCCACTTTGAATTTCTTATCGCAGTTTTTAACTCCGCTCGTATATCTATTTTGCTCATTTACTCACGTCCTATTTATATTTGTGTACCATGTACCATTCTTGTTCACACCGCTAAAAGCTATAATTAGGCTATGCCAAAGCAAGTTGATCGTTAATCTGTTGTTCAATGCAATGGGCTTCAATATCTAAAATACCTTGTAGTCCTTCAACATTCATATGTTCCAATACAGGTAGCTTCTCTTTGTATTTTGGAAAAGCCAAGATTATATCCGCGATCAATTTTTCTTTCATGTTGTCACCTCCCTTAGAACTAAGTTTCATTTCGTTACTATTTTAATTAAAAAAAATGACCCATTTAAATTTTAACGTTTTCGCAATGCCTTGAGCTACCTCAGGACTGGGTCGTCTAGTTCCGTTTTCTATGGCCGTGTAATACGCCCTTTTAATACCTGATTTATCTGCAACTTCTTGTTGCGTCATACCTTTTATTGTTCGTTTTTCTTTAAGCCACGTTCTCATTTTATCACCGCCTTAATGTTTCACTTCGTTACTCTTATTATATTACGTCACACATTGTTACTTGTCAACAAGTTATTGTAACAAAATGAAACTTTATCAAGTGTAACATAATGTTACTATATTAATTGTAGCAAATCGTTACAGTTAATCGTCGAAAGGAGCCCTTTAATGTTTTCAGAACGAATAAAAGAACTTAGAAAGAATATGAATCGTACCCAACAACAAGTTGCTGACGCTATCGGCGTCACACGTCCGGCCTATACCGCATATGAAATTGGAAACAGAGAACCTGATTTTGAATTGCTGACAAAAATAGCAGTATATTTCAACGTCTCAACTGATTACTTATTAGGCAGAGTTGACGGTCCACATGATGATTTAGTGATTGCAGCTCATATGGACGACAATTTAACGGAACAACAGATAGAAGAAATAAATAAGTTTATTGAATTTCAAAAACAAGAATATATCAAAGATAGAGATAAAAAAAACGGACTTAAAAAGGATTAGTTGCGTATGAATGAAATCGAAAAGATTATGTCTAGCTACCCTAACCTGTCATTAAAGTATGTTGATATGCCGACCGGTATTCGTGGATTGATCGTTGGGGATTGCATTTTACTTGATTGTAAATTATCAAGTAACGAAAGGTTACAGTGGCTATATGAAGAAATTGGTCACTATGAGACAACTGTTGGCAACATCACAGCCAACGATTCGATGAGTAACCGAAAACAAGAACGAAAAGCTAGAATCTGGGGAATGAAGAATCGTCTACCTGAAATTGAACTTCAAACGTTTGCCAATAAAAATGTTAATGACTTTGAAGTCGCCGATGATTTAGGCGTTAATGTAGACTATTTGCGTGAGGTTGGGGAATCTTACGGATTTAATACGAAGAATGATTAATTATTATCATTAAAAATTATTAATAGTAATCTAGATAAAAAAATTACACGTCCTACCCACGTGCAGATAGGATCCACGTTAAAAGCTGGAGTAAGTTAATATATGGAGGAAAATATATTATGAGTAAAATTATCAAAATTGATAATGAAAAACAAAAAGTAATGATTGGAAACGAGGATAGTAGTGTTTCAGAAGTCACTTTAGATAGTTTAAACTTTGTACCTGTTGTTGGGGATTTGGTTGATGTATTTAACTCAGAAACTGAAACAATTGTTACAAAAAAAGAAGCACCTGTTAAAGAAGCAACAAGTACTGATGGTATTAATATCAACATTGTAAATGATAATAATAATTCTGGTGCAAATACACTCTACGCTGCCGGAAAAGTTGTTAATAAGCTTGTTTATGTTCTTGTGGCTCTTTTCTTAGGTGGCCTAGGTGTTCATAAATTTCTTGCCGGTAAAATTGGAACAGGTATTATTTATCTTATTTTTTGTTGGACAGGTATTCCATCACTCCTTGGATTTGTAGAAGCAATTATTGCATTATTTAAAACGGCCGATTCTAATGGTAATATTATCGTTTAATTTTATCATTATTCCTTTACAGATTAAATTTTTTAACGAGTATATAGATACTAACAGTAGGTGCAATTCCTGCTGCTCGCTTATGCCCTATCGGGGTTTTTATTTCAAATTGCAATAAAAGAAAACTGCCGGTACATACGAGTTTATCTCACATAGGATTTAATTTGAATAATTAACACTTTATTGTTCGTATTCTAAACCCGTCGAATTCGACGGGTTTAGAATAGTTATACACACGCCTGTTGATAACTACTACAATCTAATTAAAAAGGAGTCCTGTTCACATGCCAAAAGAAACAATAAAACCTAATGGAACACCTGTCAATGTAATCAACAACGGTGAGTCGTTTGACTACATTAGCCTAACTGATATAGCTAAATATCGCGATGCTAATAACTCTGCGGATCTAATTAGAAATTGGATTAGAAATAGAAATACAATTGAATACTTAGGTTTATGGGAACAACTAAATAACAATAATTTTGATTCCAATAATTTTAGTACCTTTCAAAATGATGCCGGCTTAAACACTTTCGTCCTTACCCCTAAAAAGTGGATTGATGCTACAAACGCTATCGGTATTATTTCAAAGCAAGGTAGATACGGTGGCACTTACGCTCATTCAGATATTGCCTTTGAATTTGCTTCTTGGATTTCTCCAGAATTTAAGTTATATCTAATTAAAGACTATCAAAAATTAAAAAATGAAGAAAATAATAAATTAAATTTAGAATGGAATTTAAATAGAACTCTTGCAAAATTAAATTACAGAATCCATACCGATGCCATTAAAGAAAATATTGTCCCCCCTATACTTGATAAACGACAAAAAGGACTAAGTTATTCAAATGAAGCAGATAGAATCAATGTTGCCTTACTTGGGCTAACAGCCGCTGAATGGCGACATGGTAATCCCACTAAAAATGGAAACATTCGTGATCATGCAACAACAGAACAACTTCTTGTTTTAACTAACCTAGAAAGTATGAACGCAGAAATGATTAGAGATAAAATTAGTTTTGAAGAACGTACTAAGAGATTAAATAAGATGGCTATTGACCAAATGAAAACTTTTCTTAAAAATAGAAATGCATTAAAAAAAATAAAAAAAGAAAGCATCTTGCATTCGAAAAAAATAGAATAATTTTATTAATAAAATTGCCCCATCGGGGCTTTTATTTTACGCACAAAAAGAACATACGTTTGTATTTTTCTGAATAAAATACACATTTTAACTACTTATATGCCCTATTTAATTTGAATTAATTAATATTTGTGAACTAGAAAGGATTGATTACACATGAAGGATTGGAAACCGATGTTAAAGCATCAAAATTTATATAGTTACGAGACCAAGTACAAAACAAAATATGGTATCAGAAAAGCATACTATAATGATGTTCATAAAAGAGTTGAGTTTACTAAATCAGGATTCGAAACATGGCGAGAAGCTGACATCGTTCTACAGCAATTTAAAACCGATTTAGCTAGTGGTAAAATCGGTGGCTCCTCGACATCTAGAATCACATTAAACGACTATTTCAATAAGTTTAAAACTCGTGCGGTTAAACTCAATATTTGGCGTCCCGAGACAGTTAGAACGAAGGATTCTATTTGGGGTAAGAATTATAAGAATACGCTTGGAAGCTTAGAAATAGGTAAATTAAAACGTGAAAGATACCAGAATTTCATTGATGAATTAGTCCAACAAGGAAAATCAATCACTACAATAAAAGGGATAGATTCTTTGATGCAGGTGTTGATGAATGATGCAGACAGAAAAGATATTATAACGAAGAATAAACTTAAAGGAATTTCTATTAATGGCGCCAAGGCGCCAAAAAACCAGACTGTGGAAACTGTGGACTACAATTCATTTATGATCGCGGCTGAAAAGATATTAACAAAGTATCAGTTATCAATTATTTATTTAATGACAATTGGTGTTAGACGTAGTGAAGTCTGTGGATTCAGATTGCAATCATTCGAATTCTCAAAAGATAAAAACGGCATCGAAACATGTGCAATTAAAATAAACATGTCACGCACGCGATCAACACCGAATGGCGGACCATTAAAAACAAAATCTGCATATAGAACTAATTATGTGTCAGGTCCTATTTTAGATTGGATCCATTACGCCATCACTGAAAGTAAACAAATTAAATTAAGATTCGGCCACCCTTTACAGTCTACAGATTTCTTATTTATGAACGCATTGACCGGTGAAATCATTCATGCCGAATATGTGACGAGACTATTTAGCCGTGTCTCGAAAGAATCAGGCGTTAAACTTTCGCCGCACTCCTTCAGGCATTATTTTGCAACAGTGGCACAGAATGATGCAGATATTTCCGGAACGGCTGTAATGCACTGGTTGGGACATTCTAGCGTTAACATGACTAACTCATACACTCGTGGGACAAAAGAAGGTAGCTTAAAGGTAATGAACGGAATGCGCCAAGACTTATTTGATAACTTGCCTACATTTGATAAAAAAATGTAAGTTTAAACTAAATAAGAAATCTACCACAAATCTACCACACTATTATCCATTTCAATCCCCTTCTATACATTTATAGATACAAAAAAACAGCCCCGTTCTAACCTTTTGACAGGATAGAACGGGGCTGAAATGTATTAAATAAGAGATTTATTATTTAAGAGTAACTACAGCACCAACAGCTTCTAAAGTAGCTTTCATTGCTTCAGCTTCGTCTTTAGCAATTCCTTCTTTAATAACAGATGGAATGTTATCAACTAAACCTTTAGCGTCTTTAAGGCCTAAACCTGTAATTTCGCGAACGGCTTTGATAGCTTTAACTTTTTGGTCGCCAGCTTCTGTTAATTCAACAGTAAATTCTGACTTTTCACCAGCAGCTTCGCCGGCAGCAGCGCCAGCAGCAGCTACAGGAGCAGCAGCTGAAACACCGAATTCTTCTTCGATTGCTTTAACTAAGTCGTTTAAATCTAAAATGCTTGCTTCTTTTAAATCAGCAATGATTTTTTCTGTATCTAATGACATGTGTGTATCCTCCATTTTATGTGTACGATTTTGTTTGTACCGTTAGGTACCGATCATAAATGCTAAGTATTAAGCAGCAGGTTCTTCGTCCTTGCTTTCTGCAACAGCGTTAAGCGCATAAGCAACGTTGCGAACAGGTGCTTGTAATACTGAAAGTAACATTGAAAGTAAGCCATCACGACTTGGTAATGTAGCAAGAGCGTTAATTTCTTCTAACGTTGCAACTTTACCTTCGATGACGCCACCTTTAATGCTAAGTGCTTCAGCAGTTTTAGCAAAAGTAGCAATAATACGTGCAGGTGCAACAACATCTTCGCTAGAAAATGCAACTGCAGTAGGTCCAGAAAATACTTCTTCCATACCTTCATACCCTGCTTTTTCAGCAGCACGTACTAAAATCTTGTTTTTAATAACCTTCATTTCAACGCCTGCTTCGCGTAATTCCTTACGTAATGCAGTCACTTGTTCAACCGTTAAACCACGGTAATCCACAACAACTGCAGATGCAGCGTTGTTGAATTTTTCAGTTATTTCATCCACGATTAATGCTTTTTGTGCGATAAATTCTTTACTCATAATTGATTCACCTCCTGTAGTCGTGTCAGAGCTTTTTTACAATAAAAAAACTCCGTGTCCACCAAGACACAGAGAGAGTAGAACTTCACTCCTCGGCAGGAAAATTAAGGCTTACGCCACCTGAGTCTTCGGTAGAATCATAAATTAATTGACTTCCATAAATTTAACACAGTTAGATTTATGGGTCAACTAAAGAAATTTAATTATCTAATATTAGTTTTGAGCCAAGTTTAAGCTTGGACCAAATGTTGTTGCAACAGATAAATGTTTGATGTAGCCACCCTTAACTGATGATGGGCGAGCTTTAACAATAACATCGTTGATAACATCAAAGTTACCAATTAATGCAGCATCATCAAATGATACTTTACCAATTGGAACATGAACATTTCCATCTCTATCAGTACGGTAAGTTACCTTGCCGGCTTTAGATTCTGAAACTGCTTTTTCAACGTCCATTGTAACAGTACCTGTTTTAGGGTTAGGCATTAAGCCTTTAGGTCCTAAGACACGGCCTAAACGTCCAACTTGAGCCATCATATCTGGTGTTGCAATAGCAACATCAAAGTCTAACCAGCCACCAGAAATACGTTCAACCAAGTCATCATCACCAACAACGTCAGCGCCGGCTGCAAGTGCAGCTTTAGCTTTATCGCCTTTAGCGAATACAACAACTGTTTGGTCTTTACCAGTACCATTTGGAAGTACAACAGCCCCACGTAATTGTTGGTCTGCTTGTTTTGTATCTAAGTTTAAGTTGTAAGCAAGTTCGATTGTTGCATCAAACTTAGCAAAATCCATTTTCTTAGCTAATGCGATTGCATCAGCGATTGAATAGTTTTTACCTTCTTCAACTTGTTTTAGTGCGTCTTGATAGTTTTTACCTTTTTTAGCCATCTTGAATTTTCCTCCTTGCAATATGTGGTCTAACGGATAAACCTCCCACTTGATACATCTACTTTCATAGAGTATCCGACCGAGAAGCGTGTTTGTAGTGTAGGAATTAACCTTCTACAACGAATCCCATGCTTCGTGCAGTTCCTTCGATCATGCGCATTGCAGATTCAACATCTGAAGCGTTTAGATCTTGCATTTTAGTTTCAGCGATTTGTTGAACTTGAGCACTAGTTACTGTTGCAACTTTTTTAGTGTTAGGTTCGCCAGAACCACTTTCAACGCCTGCAGCTTTCTTTAAAAGAACTGCTGCGGGTGGTGTTTTTGTAACGAAATCGAATGAACGATCTTCGTAAACACTAATTACAACGGGAATCAACATACCAGCTTGGTCAGCTGTACGTGCATTGAATTCCTTTGTAAAGCCCATAATATTAATACCAGCTTGTCCTAATGCAGGACCAACCGGTGGAGCAGGAGTTGCTTTCCCTGCTGGAATTTGTAATTTAACGACGTTTGCTACTGTTTTAGCCACGTGACATACCTCCTTGTAAAGTCCGTGCGTGGTAAATGGAGATATAAATTTCTCCTCCCACTGTATGCAGAACATACTTATATAATATAACACCCAGATGGGTTCCACGCAATCTTATTTATGTTTTTTCCATAAAAATGTGTAAATTGAATCATCAACTCGTTGATTTTCATGTAATAATCTATGTGCTGCCTTTCGACCGCTCACAATAAGTTCGTGATAGTTAAGCTGATTTTGAACCAAATATCGAAGTGATAACGCACTATTAACAGAAACTGCCCCATCATTGCCATCTTTCAAATCACCTGCAATATTTAGGAATTGCAAGTTTTTTGGTAGATGACGCATCGTTTTTTCAAAATAACGATATAAGGGCGTGGTTTCTATTGGACCAGCATCCGTTAAAAGTAAATCTTCAATTTGTGGCGTCGTTTGTGCCACGTTATGGTCATTATAGGGAGCACCAATTGAAATGGCATGTGCCACTACTGGTGCATCAAGCGCATCCCTGCATTCCGTTAAGTAACGTAATATGCTGACCCCGCCCATAGAGTGGCCCACAAAATCAACTTGTTTAATGCCATATGCACCAAATAAGAATTGCATAATGTGGTACAACCATGCACTCTGCTTTTCAACAGAAGCGATATCATTTTTAAATAATATTTGAATAAATGGCTGTGCTGATCTCAATTGACCTTCAACGTGTAAACTACCATCAATATCAACAATAATTACCATGTCTTTTCGACCGTACCCATCACGTTCAAATCGGCTAATCATCGGTCCAAAGGAGAGCCGATTACCCCCATATCCGTGAATAAATAATGTTGGTATCATTTTATCACTGGGTACAATGGGATCAGATGCATCGATTGAAACGTGTCCATAACGTCTGAACTTGTTGCCAACGATGAAACTTGCGCCAGCGCCCAGACCTAATAGCCCCATCTTCAAGAGTCTCTTAGTCACTTAAGTCACCTTCTATTTTGTAAATCATTACTTTAACCTAATAATTTATCCACTTGGTCAAAGTTCAATTCAGTACTTGTTTCACGACCAAACATATCAATGTTAACTTTAAGTTTTAGTTTTTCGTTATCAATTTCAGTTACTTTACCCACAAGATTGGCAAATGCGCCTTCAACGATTGTGACAGATTCGCCAATTTCAATATCTAATTCTTGATGACGAGCACTCATACCCAAACGACGGAGAATTAATTCTACTTCTTCGGGTAATAATGGTGCTGGCTTACTTCCGGCACCGTGAGAACCAACGAAACCAGTTACGCCTGGTGTATTACGAACAACATACCATGATTCATCTGACATACCCATTTCAACCAAAACGTATCCAGGGAATGTTTTTTTCATGTCTGTTTTTTCTTTACCATTTTTGACTTCACGTTCTTCTTCTTCAGGAACAACTACGCGGAAAATAAAATCTTCCATTCCCATTGATTGTGCACGTGATTCAATATTTGTTTTAACTTTATTTTCGTAACCAGAGTAGGTATGTAGGACATACCAGCTTTTTTCGATTGATTCCATTATATATATCTCTCCTTAAATTATCGGGTTCATTTTTCTCAAACAAAAAAAACTCCGCATCAACGAAGTTTTCTCACTTGTGTCATTATATCAAAATATCAGTTAAATAGCTATTTTTCTATGAAAATAGGGTTAAGAATGCAGAAGCACCCGAGTCAACTATCCAGAAGAAAATCGCAAACATAATAGCAGTTACGACAACTGTTGTTGTGTCTCGACGTAGTTCCTTACCTGTTGGCCAAGTGGTTGCTTTGATTTCTACAATGACACTTTTAAGAAATGCATTAATTTTTCTCATGATTTATCCCCCTATTTTGTTTCGCGATGTAACGTATGTTTATTACAGTATTTACAAAATTTATTAACTTCTAAACGTTCAGTTCTGCTCGGTTTTGCGGCCACAATATAGTTACGTGAGCCACAAACAATACAAGCCAATGCTACTTTTCTTTGTGCCATAACCGTTTCTCCTTAATGTAGAGCTAACTATTGCTAGCTTCAACCAACATTTCTAAAGAATACTCTCATTTTACATTAAAAGAAAGAAAAAAGGAACCACCCCCTTTTCTTTCTTTTCAAATTATCGATTTTCTTTAAAGAATAATCCCAGTTTACTCTTACATCTTGAGATAGCTCCCGACACTTTCTTTATGTCACAATCTAAAACAAGCATAATTTCCTCCGGTGTTTTCATTTGATAATAAAGTAAAACGAAAGTACTTCTTTCAAATTCCGATAATTTCAATTCAAAAGCATTCAATTTTTCTTGAAGGATCAGCCTATCATCTGCTAACAATTCACAATAAAACGCTGGTCGTTCACATTCACCATACGTTTCTTCATAACATTCTAAAGAATGTGAGTTAACATCAGATAGTCTTTTAGCCGCAGATTCTTTACGAATTAAGCTAAAAATACAATTTGATAGACTCGTTTTAAAATATTGCCCGAACGTAATACCTTTGTCCGGTCGATAATTATTCAACGCTCTAAAACAAACCGCCCTGGCCTCTTGTAAAAAATCTTCTGTATCCCATAATTTTAAATAGTATTTGCGAATAACACAATAGACCATTGGCCGATAGCGTTCAAATAACGGTTCAAATTTATGTTCTGCCCCTAATTTGATTTGACAAATTAATTGAAAATCAGTTTCTTTTTCAGTACTCCGGTAAGTTTCATCTAACAAGTAGACTCTCCATATCCGGGTCTCCGTTTTTCAATATAACAAACATATCGCCCAATTACAACAGTCGGTTATTTACCAGACAGATCATCACGTAATTTAGCTAAATTATCCAACTGTTTAGCATTCCAGGGTGAACGTCTAACTAAAGCTTCAGTTTGGTACTGCTTTGCTTGTTGCGCCACTTCTTTTTTTGACTCATTAATATCTTTGTATAGTTCCCAAGCTGGAATTCTCAATGCACCTTGTGAAAAGATTGTCCATTGCTCTGCCTGGTCGCTGGTGGCAACAGTCACTTGCGTTAACTTTGTCTGTAACTCACCAATCATTGCTTCAATATAACTATCTGCCGTTTGGCCTTCTGCCGTCCAAATAATCTCCAGCCCATATTTTATATAGCTTTTTGATAGTCCCGGAACGTACATTGCGTCAAAAACAACGATTAGCCGTGAATCAATTTGTTTGTGGTAATTTGAAAGTTTGTGCAGCAATAAGTCACGTGCTTCATCAAGCCGTTCAGATTGTTTCAATCGATTTAATTCTGGCCAATTACCAATCATATTGTAAGCATCCACAACTAAAATTTGCTTTTTCATTATTATTTACCCCTTGAAGTAAATCCTTGATAAATAAGCAAACTGGCTGCGACACTAGCATTTAAACTTTGAACGTGTCCAATCATTGGGATAGTTAACATACCATCACATGCTTTTTTCAATAATGGTGAAATTCCCTTTCCTTCATTACCAATCACAAGCGCCGTAGGTCCTTTGGCATCCCACTCACGATAATCTTGTCCATCCATATCCGTTCCAAAAACCCATAATCCGGCTTTCTTTAATTCATTAACGGTATTTACTAGGTTAGTAACACGGGCAACTGGCATATATTCAATTGCCCCCGTTGACGTCTTAGCAACTGTTGATGTTAACCCAACAGCACGGCGTTTTGGAATAATAATCCCGTGTACCCCAGCAGCGTCGGCCGTTCTCATGATTGAACCTAAATTATGTGGGTCCTCAACATTATCTAGAATAAGGAAAAATGGTGGTTCATCTTTATCAGCAGCGCTTTTAAAAAGATCATCAATCGTCGCATATTCAAATGCAGCAACAGCAACGATAACACCTTGATGATTTTGTTGATCTGATAATAGATCTAATTTACTCTTGGGTACTAGTTGCGTAATAATACCCTTCTTCTTTGCCATTTGTTCAATTCCACTTAAAACATCTGATTTCAAACCAGATTGTATAAACAATTTATTAATTGATTGATTACTCTTTAATGCAGCTTCTACGGGGTGACGTCCGATAATAAAATCGCCAGCCTCTTCACTACTTCTTGGTTGTCCCATTTAAGTTCTCCTTTTCAACGGTGTCAATGCACCATTTTGCCAATTCGGCTAATCTATCGTTTTGATTACTTAAAAATAAGTAGCCAAATAATGCTTCAAATCCAGTCGAAATACGATACGTTATGACCGATGTATTTTTAGCTGAAGTATGACTTTTAGCATTACGACCACGTTTAAAGTAATCGACTTCTTCTTCAGTTAAAATGTCATTTTCCGTCATTTTATCGATTAAAAATGCTTGCGCCTTTGCCGATACATAATGCGTCGCTTGATGATGCAACTGTGTAGGCCTTGTTAATCCTTGGACAAGTAAGTGTTTACGTACAAAAACTTCATAGATACCATCGCCCATGTAGGCCAATGCAATTCCATTCATTTGTTGATAATCTGCATTTTTTTCCATTAGTCTTTTCTCCATCTCGTTCCTTGTGGCGTATCTTCTAAAATGATACCTTCAGCCGCAAGTTGATCCCGAATATCATCACTTTTTTGGAAGTCCTTTTGCTTCTTAGCTTCTAAACGTTGTGCAATTAATTCTTCAACTCTTGCGCCTAAATCTTCAGTTGCTTGATCAAACGAAAGACCAAAAACTGCCGTCATATTCTTAAATGTTTCTAATAAATGATTGATTGAATCAAGTTCCACCTGGCCGGCTTCAGAATAAACATTCATTTTTTTAGCCATATCATACACAACAGCAATCCCGTTTTGCGCATTGAAATCTTCATCCATGGCACTTTCAAATTTAGCTAAACTTTCAGTAATTTGAGCTTCCACTTCTTGATTCGAACCAACAACCGCATCTTTTAACCGGTAATTCAAATTATCAAAAGCCGTCTTTAACTTATTCAAGTTATTCGTTGCTTCTTCAATATTTGTTTGACTGTATTGAATAGGATGTCGGTAATGCGTCGTTGCCATAAAGAATCGAACCACTTGAGGATCAACTTCTTTAATCATATCATGAACCGTAACAAAATTACCCAACGATTTACTCATCTTTTCGTCATCTTCACCAATAGTTACAAAGCCATTATGCATCCAGTAGTTAGCAAACTTTTGACCAGTTTCAGCTTCGCTTTGAGCAATTTCATTTTCATGGTGGGGGAACATTAAATCTTGTCCGCCACCATGAATATCAATTGTTGGTCCCAAATATTTCGTTGCCATAACTGAGCATTCAATGTGCCAACCTGGACGACCTTTACCAAATGGTGACTCCCATGAAAGCTCATCATTTCTTACTGACTTCCAAAGTGCAAAATCAATCACGTCTTCTTTACGGGCCGTTTCTTCGGTGTCAACATGCTGACTTGCACCCTGCTCTAACTCATCAATATTTTGATCAGATAATTTTCCGTAATCAGGAGATTTACGAGTTCTAAAATAAACATCCCCGTCTGATTCATAGGCGTAACCCTTAGCAATTAAACTTGAAATAAATTGAATAATATCAGCAATATTTTCCGTTGCTTTTGGATTTTTAGTTGCGGGTTCAATTGCTAAAGCTTTTGTATCCTCCATAAAGGCGGCGATAAATTTATCGGCTAATTGTTGAACCGTAATATGATTTTCTTTAGCTGCTTTAATCATTTTATCGTCAACATCCGTAAAATTAGAGACATAGTTAACTTTAAACTGACGATATTCGAAGTATCGACGAATTGTATCAAATGCAATTGCACTTCGCGCGTTACCAATATGAATATAGTTATAAACAGTTGGGCCACAGACATACATGCTAACTTGTTCAGGCACCAGCGGTTTAAATACTTCTTTTTGATTCGTTAATGTATTGTATATTGAAATCATTTCATCACCCACTAGTTAATATTTTGTTAAAAAAAGACGTCTTTTATATACCTATAAAAGACGTCTTGAACGTTACCCACTCCTGCAGATACGATTAACCGTATCTCGTTAATGAGTTAACGTTCATTACACGACTATCATTACTTTGTTCATCATAGCATCTCAAAGAGGCACTTCACAACCAATGTTTGTTTTCTCACATCACCGAAAACTTTCTGAAAAACATCCAGTTGCTACTCTCTCTTATCAAAAATTATTTTGTATTCATTTCTTCTAACGTTTTATTTAAATGAGCCAACGCCTTTTCACGGCCAAGCAATTCAATAGATGCTGGTAATTCTGGTCCATGCATCTCACGTGTCGTTGCGATACGGATAGGCATGTATAATTGACGACCTTTAATCTTCGTATCTTTTTGAATTGATTTAATAGTTGCTTGAATTTCAACAGCATCAAAAATATCAATTACTTTGATGCGTTCAGCAAATTCTTTTAAAACAGTTGGTGCCGTTTCAACAGCCAATTCTGCTTTAGCTTCATCATCAAGAACAGGTGGTTCGCTCAAGAATACTTCAGCCATTTCAGTAATTTGACCTGTGTAAGACATTTGTTGTTTGTAAAGACTAATTAATTTACGAGCCCATTCAATTCTTTCGGCGCTTGGATCAGCTTCGATTTTACCATCTTGAATTAATTGACGTAAAGCTAAATCCATTACTTTATCTTCATCAGCTGTCTTAATGTATTGGTTGTTAATCCATTCCAATTTTTTACCATCAAATGAAGCTGGTGATTTGCTCAAACGTTTAGGATCAAACATCTTAACTAATTCTTGACGAGAGAAGATTTCACTTTCACCAACTGGTGACCAACCTAATAGGGTAATAAAGTTTACCATGGCTTCCGGTAAGTAACCTAATTCACGATATTGTTCAATGAACTGTAAGACGTTTTCGTCACGTTTACTTAATTTTTTACCTGTTTCTGTGTTAATAATTAACGTCATATGACCAAAGATTGGTGCATCCCAACCAAATGCTTCATAAATCATTAATTGTTTTGGTGTATTGGCAATATGATCATCCCCACGAAGAACGTGTGTGATTTCCATCAAGTGATCATCGACAACAACAGCGAAGTTATAAGTTGGCATACCATCACGTTTTTGAATCACAAAATCGCCACCGATAGTATTAGAATCGAAAGTAATATCGCCTTTAACAATATCGTTAAATTCATATTTTTTGTTTGCCGGAACACGGAAACGAATGACTGGTGTCAATCCAGCAGCTTTTGATTCAGCAATCTTAGCGGCTATCTCATCATCAGACATACCTGCATATTCATATTCATAATGAGGCATTTCGTTGCGTGCTTTTTGCGCGTCACGGTCTGATTCAAGTTCATCTTCAGTTTTATATGATTCATAAGCTAAATTTTTATCCACTAACTCTTGAATTAATGGTAAATAAATTTCTTTACGTTCTGATTGGCGATATGGACCAAAATCACCTGGTTTATCAGGACCTTCATCCCAATCCATCCCTAACCATTTCAAGTTGTCCAATTGACTGCGTTCACCGTCAGCAATATTTCTTTTTGTATCCGTATCTTCAATTCGAATAACAAAAGTTCCTTTTTGACTTCTTGCAAATAGATAATTAAATAACGCTGTACGCGCATTTCCGATGTGTAAATGTCCAGTTGGACTTGGTGCATATCTGACACGAATTTTATTTTTAGCCATGATGACGCCTCTTTCTTTTTTCTGTATTTGTCTATTACGATTGAAATCGTTTATTTAAGGCTTTATTCAACTAATCTAGTTTACAATGAATTACATAAAAAATAAAGCCAATAATCTTAGTATTGACCTTATTTCTTGTCGTTTATTTTTTTCATTGAGTGTAACGGTTTTGCAAAAATCATTCTTCCGGCATCTGTTTGTAGCGCACTTGTGACAACGACATCAATCGTTTTGTTAAGGAAATACTTTCCTTCTTCAACGACAACCATCGTTCCATCATCTAAGTAAGCAATACCTTGTTGGCGTTCAGAACCATTTTTAATGACCATTACCCGTAGTTGTTCACCAGGAATAACGCGTGGTTTCAGTGATTTAGCTAGCGCATTGACATTCAAAATTTGTACATTTTGGAATTCACTAACTTTATTTAAATTAAAATCGTTAGTTACAATAACGCCATCAATTGTTTTAGCCAATTTAATTAACTTGCTATCTACTTCATCAATTTCTTCAAAATCACCCTCGTACATTTCAATCGGCATAATTTTTTCATCTTGAAGTTTATTTAAAATGTCTAACCCACGTCGACCACGGACGCGTTTAATACTGTCTGCTGAATCAGCAATATACTGTAACTCATATAAAACGAAATTGGGTACCAACAGCGTTCCTTCGATAAAACCCGTTTTAATCAAATCATAAATACGACCATCAATTAAGATATTTGTATCTAAAATTTTATATTCGTGATAATTATCGTTAGTGTTACGTTCCAGTATATTGTTTTCAACGACGTCACTTTTCTTATTTTTTGATGTAAATAACTTACGCCAGTCTTCTAAACGATTAGTTCCGATAACAAATCCAAAGTATCCTAATAAGAAAAGTAAAAGTACAGGCACAATGGTATTTAGTAACCAAATTTCTGATCGATAGAATGGTGTTGATACCAAAACTGCAATGACCATTCCAACAATCGTTGAGACACTTGCCGTCAATAACATCATTGGACTTTGCTTTGTTAAATAACTTTCAATATTAGCTAATAATTTTTCTAGCGGTGTAATTAAGAAAAAAGATACAATAAGAGCTAAAGCAACACCTACTAAAAAGTTAACAACGCCATTATTCAACCAACCAATCGTTGAAGCTGAAACAATCTTCCAAAAAAGTGGCAATAAACTAACGCCTATTCCACCACCAATCAATGCAACTACACCTTTAATAATATTTCTACGCATTAATAAGTCCTCCTTTCTAGTTAAACACAACTTTAAGTGCTTCACTTAGAGTTGCAACACCAACTACTTCAATCCCTTTAGGTGGTGTCCATCCTGATAAATTATTTTTAGGGATAAAGATGCGCTTGAAGCCCAATTTTTGGGCTTCAGCAACGCGTTGTTCAATCCGATTTACACGTCTTATTTCGCCAGTTAGTCCAATTTCGCCCACAAAACTATCCGCAGGATCTGTTTCTTTGTCCCGATAACTTGATGCAATACTAACGGCAATGGCTAAATCAATTGCTGGTTCATCTAATTTTACACCGCCGGCCGCTTTAAGATACGCATCCTGATTTTGTAACAATAAACTCGCGCGTTTCTCTAGTACTGCCATTATTAATGAAACACGATTATGATCAAGTCCAGTCGTTGTGCGTTTGGCTGTTCCATAGACGGTTGGCGTAATTAATGCTTGAACCTCAACCAAAATTGGTCTGGTTCCTTCCATAGAGACCACAATTGCCGACCCAGTTGCACCGTCTAAGCGTTCCTCCAAGAAAATTTCTGACGGATTAGCAACTTCAAATAATCCGCCCTCACGCATATCAAAAATACCAATTTCATTTGTTGAACCAAACCGATTTTTAACTGCACGTAAAATACGGAATGTATGGTGCATATCCCCTTCAAAATAAAGCACTGTATCAACCATATGCTCTAAAATTTTAGGTCCAGCAATAGCGCCACCTTTTGTGACATGTCCTACAATAAAGATTGTAATGCCATTAGTTTTAGCAATTTGCAACAACTCAGCTGTTACTTCACGAATTTGTGAAACACTTCCAACTGCCGCGGACATTTCTGGTTCTTGCATCGTTTGAATCGAATCAATAACGACATAGTCAGGATTCAACGTTTCGATATTTTGACGAATATTACCCATATCAGTTTCAGGGTAGAGGTAAAATTTCTTACCTCCAACGCCAAGTCGTTGTGCACGCATTTTAATTTGAACAGCGCTCTCCTCACCGGACACGTATAAAACAGTCCCACCGGTTTGGCTTAACTGACCAGAAACCTGTAAAAGTAGCGTTGATTTACCAATTCCTGGATCACCACCAATTAAAACTAATGATCCAGGGACGACACCACCACCAAGAACACGATTTAACTCACCTAAATCAGTTTCAACACGTTCTTGTTCTGCCATTGAGACATCATCTAACAATTCTGGTTTAACAGAGTTTCCATTAAAACTGACGCGAGCTTTACGATCTGCCTTTTGTGATTGTTCGCGCTCTTCAACCATTGTGTTCCACTCACCACAATTAGGACAACGTCCTAAATATTTTGGTGAGGTGTAGCCGCAGTTCTGACATACAAATTGCGTTTTTATTTTTGCCATTCAGATTCCCCCACCCGTTTATTATCATTCTATTATTAATATTTTATCACATAAAATACCACTCGTGATTTTGACTGAAATTCTTAAACATTCTATAATAACTATTTACCGGATGAACCGAATCCGCCAACTCGTTTTGTTGATGTTACTTTCTCATCATCAACCGTTAAGAAGGGCATAAAAATCCCCTGTCCTACGCGATCACCTTTTTTAACAATTTGGTCTTTTAAACTAAAATTAACTATTTGAATAAAAATTTCACCTTCATTATTCTGATTATTATAGTAATCAGAATCAATTACACCAATTCCGTTTGGTAAAATTAACCCACGTTTTAATGGACTGCTCGAACGATTAGCCAATAATAAAAATTCGTTATCTTGCATATATGCTTTAATTCCCGTAGGAATCAAATAAGGTTTCAAAATCTTATTTGCCTGAGTCAATTCATCTTCATTCACAGTCTTACCATGTCGAATTAACCATAGTACTTTTAAGAAGCCGCTCTTCCAAATAGAAGGCAACACAAAATCTTCGGCCGCAGCTAAATCATACCCTGCCGAAGATTTAGTTGATCTTACGGGTAAACTAACATCATCCGCATACTTAGTAACAATTTCAAAACCTCTAGTTTTCATTTAAATGTCCTCATAATCTGTTTACCTTTTATCTTACCCCATTCATGACATAATTGGCTAGTTTTTGGGTGTTTTTTAATGGTATAATCATATTTAAAGGTGAGGTGTTTAGATGACTTTCGAACTAAATGAAAACGATTTACGTGGATATGACGACAATAAGCAGTTAATTGGCAGAATTAGTTTTACAATCATCAATGACAATCGAACAATAGTCGTTGAACATACCTGGGTAGATGACAACCATCGCCATCAAGGTATCGCAAAATCGTTAACTGAGTACTTAATTAATCAAGTTATTGAAAATAAGCAAACAATTCTACCACTATGTCCCTACACAAAATTTTATTTTAGTGATCATCCTACACTTTCTGAATTAATTTACACACCTAAACAAAAATAAGGAGCGTGGCTTAAATGAATCAAGACGATTTAAAGAAATTAGTTGGACAAAAAGCTGTTGAGTTTATTGAAGACGGCATGGTAGTTGGACTTGGTACGGGGTCTACCGTCAAATTTATGGTAGATGCATTGGGCAAACGCGTTAAAGACGAGAATCTATCTATTGTTGGTGTCTCAACATCAATTAGAACTGAAGAACAAGCAAAATCATTAGGTATCCCCGTTAAATCAGTTGATGAAGTTGATCATATTGATTTGACTATTGACGGTGCGGACGAAATTGATGACCACTTCCAAGGTATTAAAGGTGGCGGTGCTGCTCATTTATTTGAAAAAATTGTTGCCATTAATTCAACAAAAAACATGTGGATTGTTGACGAAAGTAAAATGGTTCATACTTTGGGTAAATTCCCTCTCCCTGTTGAAGTAATTCCTTATGGTAGCCACCAATTATTTAAGAAGTTAGCAGCTAAAGGACTTAATCCTGAGTTTAGAACTGTTGATGGAGAAAACGTCTTAACTGATTCTAAAAACTTTGTTATTGATTTACATTTAGGTGAAATAACTGACCCAGCTGGCCTACAAGACTACTTAGCAAAACAAGTTGGTGTTGTTGAACAAGGTTTATTCTTAGACTGCGTTAATACGGTTATCGTCGGACGTCAGGATGGTCCTGAAGTTCTGGACGCTCGTCCGGATACATTCACAATTAAATAAGTAAACTAAAAAGAGCCGATTTTATCGACTCTTTTTAAATACGCAAAACACCATTTCTGTTAAATGAGAGTTTTCTTTTCTTTTTAACATTGTTTACTAATTTAAATAAATGCATTATACTGAAATTAGTACTTAAATCTTACCTAGGAGTGTGATATTTTGACACAATCAATTAGTTCAGAACAACTTGCAAAATTTCAAAAGAACTTACATGCACGCGAAAGCCATGACGTGATTGAACGCGCCGTCACAAAAAATGGAATTTTAGCAAACAGTTACGATTTAAAAGCTCAAGCTAAAATGGAACCCGTATTCTCAATTGATCTCGATGTTGGTAACGTCTCTAATCAAAAACAGTCAGGTCGTTGTTGGATGTTCGCCGCGTTAAATACAATGCGACATGATATGAAAACGAATTTTAAAGTGACTAAAGATTTTGAATTATCACAAAATTTCACCTACTTCTGGGATAAGCTAGAAAAAGCAAATTATTTCTATCAAAATGTTCTTGAAACGGCAGATAAACCAACTGATGACCGTACAGTATCATGGTTAATGACAACGCCTCAACAAGATGGTGGTCAATGGGATATGATCGTCGCAATTATTGAAAAATATGGCGTTGTCCCTCAGTCTGTTATGCCTGAAACATACAATAGTTCTAAATCAACTGAAATTAATGCTACATTAAACTTAAAACTAAGAAAAGATGCTGTTGATTTGCGTGAACTTGTTGCAGCCGGAACAAGTGAAGCAGAAATTGAAGCCGTTAAGGAAGCAAAATTAACTGAGATATATCGTTTACTTGCTTATAGTTTCGGTGAACCACCTGCAACCTTTGACTTCGAATATCGTGATTCTGATAATGAATACCATATCGACAAAAATTTAACACCAAAAACATTCTACGATAAATTCATCGGATGGGACCTAGATGAATATGTTTCAATTATAAATGGCCCAACTGACGATAAACCTTATAATAATATGTATACCGTTGATCGTCTTGGAAACGTTGTAAATGGCCGTCCGGTTCGCCATTTGAATGTTAACATGGCAGATTTTAGAGACGTCGCTATCAAACAATTGCAATCAGGCGAAAGCGTCTGGTTCGGTTGTGACGTTGGTCAATCTTCTGAACGCCAGTTAGGAATTATGGATACAGAGCTTTACCATAAAGATGAATTATTCAATATCGATTTAGCTTTATCAAAAGCTGAACGTCTTGATTATGGCGAAAGCTTGATGACGCACGCTATGGTTTTAACGGGCGTTGACATAGTTGATGATCAAGCAACTAAATGGAAAGTTGAAAACTCATGGGGCGAAAAAGTTGGTAAAAAAGGCTTCTTCGTGATGAGTGATAATTGGATGGAAGAATATTGTTATCAAGTTGTTGTTAACAAAAAGTTCTTACCAGAAAAACTACAAACTATATTAAAAGAAGAACCTAAAGTTCTTGCTCCTTGGGATCCAATGGGCGCTTTAGCGTAATCAAAAAGAAGCAACATTTACTGTTGCTTCTTTTTTTGTACCAATATTTGCTTATTCTTAATGGTTAAATCATCATTTAATGTATATAAAATGGGTTCCCCATTTGGCACTTCAACGCCATCAATATCTGAATCCGATATAGCTTCTAAATACTTAATCAGCGCTCTCAGCGTACTACCATGCGCAACAATCAACTGATTCTTACCTTGTCGTAATTCTGGCGCAATAACGTCTTGCCAGTACGGTAAAATACGTTCAAATGCCATTTTTAAACTTTCAGCAGTTGGCAACTTATTTCCAAGTTGTTGTTTGTAACGTCTATCACTATCCGGGACATCTAACTTTGGCGGCACCGCGGTGTAACTTCTTCGCCATTGTGCCACCTGATTGCTACCATAAATACGTTTAGTATCATCTTTATTCAAGCCACGTAATGCGCCATAATGACGTTCATTTAACCGCCAGTTCTTTTGTATTGGGACCCAAAGTTGATTGGCCTCTTCCATGATGATATTACTAGTTATGATGGCACGTTTTAAGACTGACGTATGGACTTGAGAGAAACAAATACCGGTATCACGAATGATGGTCCCCGCAATTTCAGCTTCTTTCATTCCGGCAGCGGTCAAAGGAACGTCAGACCAACCCGTATACTCATTATTTTGATTTGCCAAACTTTCACCATGTCTGACCATGACCACTTCAACCATTATTCAAACCTTCTTTACTCTTCATTAGTACCCATTATAACAAAAAAGACTTAAAACAACATCGTTGTCTTAAGTCTTTCAAACTTTATTTTACTCGGCCAGCGAAATCTGGTTTCCAGTAAGCACTCATTGTGCTAATTTTAACATTTTGTCCTTCAGTTGGTGCTTCAGCAAATTGGCTTCCACCTAAGTAGATGGCAACATGATATGATGAACCTTTTGAACCCCAGAAAAGTAAGTCTCCTGGTTGTGCTTGTGAAACTGATTCATAAGAAACTTGTCCTTCTTGAGCTACAGTGTATCCACCAATTGATTTTCCAGCAGCATGTGCGTAGACATAGCTAGTAAATCCAGAACAATCAAAACCACTTAATGATTTTCCACTCCATACATATGGGATGCTCTTTGTTGTCAATGATCTTGCTAAAGCAGTAATACTACTTGTATCAAGACTTGAAGAATCTACAGAACTTGATGATGTATTTGATGTTTTCTTGCTTGATGTATCAGCGCTTGAGTTGTTGGCACTTGGAGCACTAGCAACACTTGAGTCTGATGTTTCTTTATTACTTGTTGCGTCTGAATTTGATGAACTTGCTGCTTCAGTTGCTTTTGCTGCTGCCGCATCTGCTGCTGCTGCATCATTTTTATCGTTTGCTGCTTTTGTATCAGCTGCTGCTTTTTCTGCCGCTTTTTCTGCTGCTTTTGCGTCATCAATTGAAGATTGTGCGTCTGATTTTTTTGTATCAATTTGTGCTTTTAATGTATTGGCACTTGCTTGTTTAACGGCCAATTCAGCTTGTTTATTTGTATATTCTTTAACTGTTTTTTCTTGAGCAATTGCTTTTTTATCTAATTCAACTTTATCAGCCTTAACTTCAGCCTTATCAACTTTTTGTTGTTTAGCAGCTTTTTGACCGGCACCAACTAATGTTGTAACTGTTCCGACACGTTTAAATGCGTCAACAACACTTTTTGAATCTGAAACAAATTCAACCATGCTTGATGTATTACCATTTACTTGTAAAGCACGTGTTTGATCAGATAATTGTGAATCTCTTTGTGTGATTTCAACATTTAATCGGCTGATTTTTTTACCTAATTTGTATTGATCTGATTCAAGTTTTGCGGCATCATCCTTGGCACTTTTCACTTCTGCCTTTGTTGAATCAATTTCATCATTAATTGTTGCTAATTTTGCAGTTACTTCTGTACTTTTACTATTTAACTTAGTAATTGTACTTGTTAAATCAGTGATACTATCTGAAGCGTTAGCTTGTTCTGCAACTGCAGTCATCCCGATAAGCGTTGCAGTCATCATCATTACTTTAGCGATTTTATTATTAATTTTCAAAAGACACTCTCCTAATTAATTCCCATTTAATTTTATATCTATTTATTTAATTTCAATTATCCGTTTTTCTTAACTTGAATAGAATAGCACGGTTCTTCGGTACATACCATTACGATTCCTTTACATTCGAATTCAATTGACACCATTTAATTTCAGTCATATTACATGAGTGTTACAAAACGCATTTTAATCATATTTTAACGTTTCTATTGCTTGCTACATAAGCATTCATCAATTTCGATCAAAATGACAAAATCGTAATACAATTAGTCATTTTTTACTGATACAACAACGATTTTATTTTAAAATTTCAGTTAATTATTTAATAATACCGTAAGAAAAATGCTTTTTTGTTCTTTTCTGCTCCTTTTATCGTATAATCACTTTAATTAACGAAATGAAAGGTAATAAGTGACTATGTCTAAAAATAATGATTTCGGAATGCCATCTCCGATTAATGGTAGCTCTCAAAATAAAAAAAATAAACATCCCATATTATGGGGATTATTAATCTTTCTTCTATTAGGAATTGGATCTGGTGGCGTTTACGCCTACTCCGTATTCACGCATACCGAGAAGACGGTCGCAAAAACTTATAAAGATACAAATGCAACTAAGTTACGCAATGTTTCTAGCGTTTTAAGTCAAAAGAAACCCTTTTCTATTTTACTAATGGGTACAGATACTGGCGCACTTGGCAGAAGCGATATGGGTAGGACGGATACAATGATTATCGCAACTGTTAATCCTTCGACGAAAAAAACGACTTTAACAAGTATTCCTCGTGATACTCAAGTTAAAATCGACGGTAGCGGAGAAAACTCTTCAAAAATAAATAGCGCCTACACGTATGGTGGTAAAGATGGTGCAACATTAGCAGTTAACACTGTTCAAAATTTATTAGATGTTCCGATTGATTTCTACATGCTAATTAATATGGGCGGTTTGGAACAAATTGTCGATGCCGTTGATGGCGTTGATGTCAAACCTTTACTGACATTTGATCTTGAAGGAACGCATTACAAAAAAGGTCAGAAAATTCACTTAACCGGTAAACAAGCATTAGCTTACACGAGAATGCGTCACTCAGATCCAATGGGCGATTACGGCCGCCAAAAACGTCAAAAACAAATTATTACGGCAATCGCCGGAAAAGCAACGTCAGTAAACTCACTCGCAAATTACAAACAATTATTAAAAACAATTGACGGTAATATGATAACTGATCTTAGTTTCAACGATATGATTACGGTTGAAACTAACTATGGTTCTGCTTCGGAATCAATTAAATCTGATCTTTTACAAGGAACTAGCACGGCTGTGGAAGGACTTTCCTATGAAGTCCCAACTTCAGATGAGAAAAAACGTGTTTCAAATGCGATTCGCTCCGAGTTAGGTTTAAAAGAATCCACACAAGACTTCACCAGTCTAGAACAACAACTTTCAAAATAAAAAAATAAGTTAAACCCAATTAAATCTGAGTTTAACTTATTTTTTTACCATTTTTCCAGAAAAGTTTGGTATTTCATTTCCCTTTGTTCGATTAGTTCGTCAACCGAATTAATGGCCATCTTTTCAATTAATTCATTTAAATTCTTATCCATCGACCCTATTGTCGTTGCTTGATTAGTTTCTGGCAATACAACATCAACTAGACCAATTTCAAAAAGTTCAGAAGCAGTCATCGGCAAACTTGTTTCAATTTCATTCGAATTTGATTTCTTCAAGATAGCATTAACCGCTTCCGGAGAGGCAACTGAAAACAAACTATTCTCAACCATCATAATGGCATTCGCGTTAGCTAGTGCCAATGCGCCTCCGCTCTGACCTTCGCCTAAAAAGATAGCAATATTTGGCACTTTTAAAGCACCCATTTTTAAAATCATTTCAGAAATAACATAACTCTGACCGGTTTGTTCAGATTTAACGCTAGCATCCGCGCCTGGCATATTAATTAGCGTAATTACGGGCCGTTTAAATTTTTCAGCTTCATTTAACAAACGCATTGCTTTTCGATAACCACTTGGTTTCACGGCACCAAAATTATAAATTAGGCGTTCATCAAGGGTTTCTCCACGATTAATACCAATAATAGTAACTGGTCGATTATGAAAGAGTCCGATACCGCCTGTAATAGATGCATCTTCTTCACCAACCCTATCACCATGATTTTCGAAGAATTCATCAAATAGATCGGTAATAATTAATTTGGTACTTAATCTATCATTTGATCGAACGTTTTTTAAAAAATTTGAGTCCATTTCGTCTCTCCTCATGCATGTAATGTTAGCAATTGACTAATTACCTGTTTAAGATTCTTTCGATCAATAACCTGGTCAACAAATCCATTACTATACAGACCTTCTGCCGTTTGAAAATCAACGGGCAGTCTCTCATTCGTAGTTTTTTTAATCACTCTTTCACCGGCAAAACCAATTTTAGCCTGTTTTTCTGCCAACACAATATCATTATTTAATGCAAAACTTGCACTAACCCCACCCATTGTTGGATCTGTCAATAAAGACATCACTAATAGACCCGCATCGTCCAATTTTTGTTTCATATACAAAATTGAATTCATTTGTAACAAGGAGTAGATGCCTTCTTGCATTCTTGCGCCACCAGACGCAGTAACAATCACAAACGGTAACTTTTGTTCTAACGCCACTTTCATTCCCGCTTTAATTCTAGCTCCGGCTGTCGTATTTAAAGATCCCATCATAAAGAAGCTATCCATGACGGCTAAAACTAACGTTTGTTTATTAATCGTGGCTATCCCCACCACTACTGCTTCATCAGACGTTGTTGCACTTTTAGCGCGTTCTAATTTTTCAGTGTAACCAGGAAATTCGGCTTTATTTTGGGTTTGATTTGGTACATTAATGACTTCAAAACTATACTCATCCGCTAGAATAGCGATTCTTTCCATAGCAGTCAGCCGTTTATAGGATTGGCAATTTGGACAAATAAAATAAGGAGCCCATTGACTTTCGTGTAAATGTGCACCGCATTTCCGACATTTTTGCCATTGATTTGTCTCTGGATAATGACTCATTTAACCTACCACCTTTAAATTTTGCTATCAATTGAAATCGTATTCTCCATAAATTCTTGTGAACTAACAATTGTTTTTAGTTGCATCAGATTCGTCTCAATACCGGAAACATGGATGGCTTCCAAAGCCTTTTTCATTTTTATAATAGCTAATTTTCTTGTTTCCGCGTGACAAATTATTTTTGCTAATAAGCCATCGTAATAAGCAGAGATTGCGTCCCCAACACGGTATCCCGTTTCAACTCGGATATCTGCGGGGAAATCAAACTGCGTAATTTCATTGGTTACACACGGACTCAAGGTTAATCGACATTCAATCGCATGTCCGTTCATCATTACGTCAGCATTCGTCACGTCTTTACCATCAGCTACTAGTAATTGTTGTTGCACAACATCCATCTTAACGGTCTCTTCTGTCACGCCATGTTCTACTTGTAATCGCGTATTCATTTCTAAAAAGTAAAATTTATTTTCAGCAAATAAAAATTCTATAGTCCCTAATCCAACATAGTGTTGATTTTCTATTAACTGACGTGTGTATTTATAAAGTTGACTTCGTTGTTCATCCGTCAGCACAGTTGATGGGCTTTCTTCTATTACTTTTTGTCGATGATTTTGTAGACTACAGTCTCGATCACCCAGTACCTGAACGTGTTGTCCATCGCCTAAAATTTGGACCTCAATATGTCGCGCATGTACTAATTTTTTTTCAAGATAAAAACTACCTGCGGCAAAAGAAGACTTCGCCTCTTGCTGAACAATTTCGGCACCTAATAATAAATCAGCTTCTTGTTTAATTGCTCTAATGCCTTTACCACCGCCACCGTGAGCCGCTTTGATCAACAATGGAAACCCAATTTTTTTCGCCTGCATAATCAGTTCATCATCAGAGGTAATCAAATCGGAACCAGGAATAACGGGTACCCCTTTTTCGATTGCCAACAGCCGCGATTTATCTTTATCTGCTAGTTGGCGGATTAACCCAGATTCCGGGCCAATAAAAGTAATCCCACATTCAGCACACATTTCTGCAAATTGAGCATCCTCAGATAAGAATCCATAACCTGGATGGATTGCATCAACATTTAAATTTAAAGCCGCCATTAACAAACTTTCACGGTTTAAATATGATTTTTTTGCCGGTGCCGACCCAATACAAATTTTTTCGTTAGCCAGTTCAACAAATCGACTTTGCGCGTCGACCGTTGAGTATACGGCAACCGTTTGTATCTTTAACTTCTGGCAAGCACGAATAATTCGTTCAGCAACCTCACCACGATTTGCAATTAAAATTTTTTGAAACAACTGACTCACCTATCCGTCTATTCTAATTTTAAATAATTCTTGATCAAATTCAACCAATTCACCATCATCGACTAGCTGCTCTAACACAGTACCCGTTACCGGAGATTGGATATCATTATATAATTTCATGCTTTCAATTTGAGCAATGACTTGTTTTTTTATGATTTGAGTCCCGACCGCTCCTGATTGATCAAAATGAATCAACCCAACAAGCGGACTTTTAACAACAAAAATAGCTTCATCTACATTTGATTGTTCAGTTGTCGACGCCACGATTTCTTCATTTTTTTGTCCTTGGTCCACAACTATCTCAATATCACCGTCTTTAATTTCAACATGAGAAAATGGCATCGTTGCAATTTTATCTAATAATTGACTTATCTCATTAAATTTCATAGATTCACATACCTGCCTTATATTTTTATTAGTAGACTGCCATAGGCTAACCCAGCACCAAACCCGGTTAATAGAACCGTTCCACCCGTAAATCCTTGTTCGAGTGCCTCATTTAGAGCCATGGGGATACCAGCCGAAGAAGTATTTCCGTGATGGGTGACACTCGTTGCAAATTTCTCGATTGGCATTTCTAGTTCTTCGGCAATTTTTTCTATAATCCGTAAATTAGCTTGGTGACACACAACAAAATCAATATCAGACGTTTGCAAATTATTGTCTGCCAATATTTGTTTCATTTGAACGGGAACAACTGTCGTAGCAAACTCAAAAACGTCTCGTCCTTCTTGGAAGAAGGCATCCATCGTTGGATAATTGTCGCCATTTATATCGCTTAATGGCGTAATCCGACCACTATGAATCACTTCTTTTTTAAGACCATTTGTTTCAATTTTCTCCGCAATAAAGCTTTCATCAGTTGAATCATTAGAGGCTTCGATCAAGGCCCCACCAGCACCATCTCCAAAGAATACGGCACTCGTTCGGTCCTTAAAATCCATCATTTTTGAATTAACTTCGGCACTAATCACGATTGCCCTTTGGTACTGTCCCGTGCGTAAAAACTTCTCCGCAGTGCTCATCGCAAATATAAACCCGGCACAAGCCGCGCTGATATCAAACGCAAATGCGTTTGTTGCCTTAATATTTCCTTGAACAATTGCGGCCGTTGATGGCGTTAATGCATCCGGCGAAATCGTTGAAACAATAATTAAATCAATATCTGACGCTTTATATCCAGACTTACGTAAAAGTTCATTTGCCACTTTTGTACTTAAATCTGACGTATTTTCATTAATGGCATAATGTCGCGTCTTAATACCTGTGTGTGCCACTATCCATTCGTCAGATGTAGGCATAAATGAAGCCAATTCATCATTCGTTACTAGTCGTTCTGGTACAAAATGAGCCATATTTTTTATTTTGATATACTTATTCAATTTAACTATTCTCCCAATCGTTAAGTTTAATTCCCTATATTTTATCAATAATTACAACATTAAGACACAAAATTAATTAACGCTTAATAATTCTTTAACCTCATAATACGCTACCATGGTCGTTATTCATTAAAAAAAGCACTAAACCCTATTGCAACAAGGTTAAGCGCTTTTCAATAAATCTATTATGCGAGTAAATGGATTCGAACCATCACGGGATATTATCCCACCAGATCCTTAGTCTGACGCGTCTGCCAATTCCGCCATACTCGCAAGAACAATCATAATTGTAGCAAAAATTGTCCCCTGTTACAAGTCACATTTAAAAAAAATTAGTTTTTAAGTAAAATTAACTGTCCACGACACTTTGAACAAACATAACGTGATAAGTTAATTTTTCGTTGTCGCTGGTAATCTTGTCCACAATTTGAACACTGATAGTGTATAACCTTTTTCTTTTTGATTACCTTAGGACTAGCTGGCGCAAACCGACTACCACCAACCGCTGCCAATAATTGTTTAAAATCTTGATGCCGATGTTGATAACCTTTATTTGAAAGATGCAAATGGTAATGACACAACTCATGCTTAATCACACCGATTAAAACGTCTTGCCCATGTTCTGTTAACATTTTTGGATTAATTTCAATGTTGTGATTACTCAACAAATAGCGACCACCAGTTGTCCGTAGCCTACTGTTAAAGGTTGCCTCATGTTTAAATGGTTGATTAAACAAAGCTGTGGATAAGTTTTTCACAAGTGCTGTTAACTCAAAATCAGTCATGTTACTTATCCGCTGGTCGTTTCATTGTTAGTTGTACACGATGTCGGTTTAGATCAACCTCCATTACCCAAACTGTCACAATATCGCCAACTGCAACGACTTCACTCGGTTTTTTAACAAACTTATCCGTTAATTGAGAAATGTGGACAAGTCCATCTTGCTTAACACCAATATCCACAAATGCACCAAAATCAATCACATTTCGAACAGTTCCTTGTAAGGACATCCCTGGTTTTAAATCTTCAATCGTTAAAACGTCATGACGGAGCAATGGCGCTGGCATGTCATCACGTAAATCGCGTCCCGGTTTTTGAAGACTTGTTAATATATCTGAAATAGTTTCAACACCACTGTCCACAACCTGTGCTAAACTATCCGCATTTGCATGCGCCAATTGGTCATTTGTCTCCGCTTGCCCGAGTTCCGTCACCTTTATCCCCAATTCTTTCAACAAAAGTTTCGTTAGTGGATAACTTTCGGGATGAATATCCGTATTATCTAAAATGTTATCCCCAGAAACAATACGCAAGAATCCAATAGCCTGCTCATATGCCTTAGGTCCTAAGCGAGGAACCTTTTTAAGTTGTTGACGCTTCGTAAACTTACCGTTCTCATCACGATACGTAACAACATTCTTAGCAATTGTTAAATTTAATCCAGAGATTTTTGTTAATAACTCTGAACTAGCTGTGTTTAAGTTAACGCCAACATTATTTACGGCATTTTCAATCACAACGTCTAATTGCGCATCCAATTTCTTTTCAGCAACGTCATGTTGATATTGACCAACACCAACAGATTTAGGATCTATTTTAATTAACTCAGCTAGTGGATCTTGCAGGCGCCGACCAATACTGATAGCTGAACGTTCTTCAACATGTAATTCTGGAAATTCGTCACGTGCGGCTTGACTGGCTGAATAAACCGATGCACCAGCTTCATTGACGATTACATAAAAAATAGGACGTTCAATTTCTTTTAGAATATCTGAAACAAATTGTTCAGATTCACGACTTGCCGTTCCATTACCAATCGCAATCATCTCAACTTGATATTGATCAAGGAACTTTTTAAATTGTCCAGCAGCGGCGGCACGTTTTTCACCACTTGCCGGTTTATGTGGATAAATCACCAATTTATCTAGGAACTTACCTGTTCCATCCACAATCGCTAACTTACATCCCGTTCGATAAGCTGGGTCAAAGCCTAAAACTATTTTTCCTTTAAGGGGTGCTTGCATAAGCAGGTGATATAAATTATCTCCGAACACATTAATTGCTTGTTCTTCAGCAACTTCTGTCATGCCTTTACGAATTTCACGCTCAATTGCTGGTTTAATAAATCGTTTGTAACTATCTCGATAGGCATCCTCTATGAAAGAAACGGCATCACCGGTATTTTTACCGATAATTCTAAAATGCATAAACGTCATAATTGTTGCTTCTGGTACTACTACGCTTGCCTTCAAAATACCTTCTTTTTCACCACGGTTTATTGCTAACACCCGATGCGGCACCACTGATTTCAATGACTCACTAAACTCGTAGTAGTCTCGATAAATTTCTTTTTCATCTTTTTCTTCAGACTTAACTTTAGCTTCAAAAAGACCGTCTTTTTGCGTTGCCTTTCGAATCCATTCCCGATATTCAGCACTTTCGCCAAATGCTTCGGCTAATATTTCATGGGCACCCGCAAAAACGTCTTCTTCATTCATAATTGTTTCATCAACATTAACAAAAGTTACCGCCTTTTGCTCAATTTCAGTCAACACTTGAGGGAATGTTAATAACCATTTGGCAAATGGTTCCAATCCAGCTTCCTTAGCAATTGTTGCTTTAGTCCGACGTTTTTGTTTAAAAGGTAAATAATAATCTTCAACTTGCTGTAATTTTTGTGCAGCATTTATTTTATTCTTTAAAGTATCCGTCAAATTACCTTGCTCATCGATTGTGTGGATAACTTCTGCCTTGCGTTTTTCTAAACTTTCCACATGTTTATAAGTTGATTCAATTTCACGAATTTGGACTTCATCTAAACTTTCTGTTCTTTCTTTTCGATATCGTGAAATAAATGGCACAGTATTTCCTTCATCTAACATCGCTAAAACAGCGTTAACTTGTTTTTCCTTATACTGCTTTAACTCTTTTAATACAATTGGCATAATTGCCTTTTCCATAATAATAACCTCAATTCGAGTATTTTTTGTTCATAAAAAAGAGACTAATAATAGGCGTCAGTACAACCATTCCTAAAATTAATCTCTTTAATTAATGCTAACCTAAAATTTGTTGCATAATTCTTTGCATCATATCAGTTGTTTGTGTCATTCCCTGGTCTTGTTTTTCTTCTGATGCTCTAAAAGCATCAACTTCAACTAGGTGTTTTTCTACATTAATACTATTAGTCATGTCATCACAACCTTCAACGAAAGTCCGGTAACCACTCACCAATTTTTTATGTTTCCCTAAAACGGGGATTGGAACTTGCAAATCGTCTAACTTACTTAAGTTTTCTTGATAACTTGCTGTACCTTCAACAAATTTTTCTTTGGTTGTCGTAAATTCATCATCCGAAACAATCGAAAAATCATTTGCAACAATTGCTTTTTCCATTATTTCGTAATGATCATTTAGTGAATTACCCATCTCTTCAGTTGCTTGAGCAACATCATTTAACGCATTAATATAAAAATTTACATTGATTCTTTTTTTCAAAGTATAAACTTCCTTTTATTTATTTTTTCTGAATAATCGTTGAATAAATTTCACAATTTCAACAATTACGACGATTGAAAATGAGCCCGCTAAAACAATTCCCCATTGGTAAATATCCAAATGGCTAACATGGAACATTTTATTTAATCCGGGGATTAAAATAGTTGCCGCAAGCAACGCAAATGATGCCAAGATTGACCAGTTAAATGTTACGTTTTTGAAGATATTACGGTTAAAGATTGACCCATGAATTGATTTAACGTTGAACGCATGGAATAACTGAATTAATCCTAATGTTGCAAAAGCCATTGTTAAAGCATCCGCATGAATCAATTTATCACCCATATGAACAGGATACGTTAAAGCTAACCAATAAACAAATAATGTTATGGCACCTTCTAAAATACCCTGATAGATAATACTTGGCATTACACCACCAGAGAAGAAGTTTGATTTACGTCCACGTGGCTTGTGACTCATTAATCCTTTTTCAGCGGGTTCTACACCCAATGCAATTGCGGGGAATGTATCTGTCACCAAGTTAATCCACAAAATATGCACAGGTGCCAGAATACTCCAACCCATCATCGTCATGACGAATAAAGTTAAAACCTCACCCAAGTTAGCAGAAAGTAAATATTGAATAGATTTTTGAATATTAGAAAAGACCTTACGACCTTCTTTAACAGCAAAAACAATTGTCGCAAAATTATCGTCGGCAAGAACCATATCAGAAGCACCCTTAGATACTTCTGTTCCGGTAATACCCATTCCAATTCCAATATCTGCTGATTTTAGGGCTGGCGCATCATTCACACCATCACCGGTCATAGCAACAACTTGATTCTTTTTCTGCCACGCTTTAACAATTCGAACTTTATGTTCGGGTGATACTCGCGCATAAACAGAGTATTGTTCAACCTTATTTTCAAATTCTGCGTCCGACAAATCATCTAACTCAGAACCAGAAATAATCGCTTCGTGTTGCCCTGCTTCAACAATTCCCAATCGAACGGCAATTGCTTCGGCAGTATCACGGTGATCACCGGTAATCATCAATGGACGAATTCCAGCTTTCTTTGCTTCATGAACTGCAGCGGCTGCCTCTGGTCTTTCTGGATCAATCATCCCAACCAATCCGGCAAAAATCAGATCATTTTCTACGGTTTCTGAATCTAAAGTTTCAGGAATAGCATCTATTTGACGATAGGCAAATGCTAACACACGTAATGCCTGTGTTGCCATATCATGGTTATTTGCCATAATATGGTCTAATTGTGCATCAGTCATTGCTTTAATTTCGCCATTTTCAATATAACGTGTAACACGTTTCAATAATTGATCGGGCGCACCTTTAACTGCAACAAAGAATGTATCATCAGTATTCTTTTGAATAGTTGACATTAATTTACGTTCTGAATCAAATGGCACTTCAGCGACACGAGGTTCTTTAGCTAATAGCTCCGTCACATTTAAACCATGGTCTAAATGGTACTGAATTAATGCTGTTTCCGTTGGATCACCAATTAACTCGCCCTCAGATGTCTGTTTCGTATCATTACTAAATGACATGACTTGATATAACGGATTATCTAAATTAGTCTCTACCTTATCGGCATCAACTAACTCATTATTAATAAATAGCTTTTCAACAGTCATTTGATTTAACGTTAATGTTCCCGTCTTATCTGATGCAATGATATCCGTACTACCCAATGTTTCAACTGCTGGTAATTTTCTAACAATTGCATTACGTTTAGCCATTTTTTGTGTACCAAGCGCTAAAATAATGGTCACAATCGCTGGTAATCCTTCTGGAATAGCAGCAACGGCTAATGAGATTGCAATCAGTAACATATCGATAACACTGTTATCTCCGTTTTGTAACCCAACGAAAAAGACAATAACAGCAATGATTAAAATTAAAATCGTTAACGTTTTACCTAGTTGATTTAAATTTTCTTGTAATGGTGTTTTCATTTCATCAGCGGAGTTAAGCATGCCGGCAATTCGTCCAACCTCAGTATCCATCCCCGTGCCAACAACAACTCCCTCGCCACGACCATAAGTAACATTACTGTTCATAAAGGCCATATTATGGCGATCACCAATCCCGGCATCCTCATCTTCTAACAGAAGTAAACTTTTATCAACAGGCACCGATTCACCCGTTAGTGCAGATTCTTCAATTTTAAGTGATGCAATCTGTGTTAATCGTAAATCTGCTGGAATAACATCGCCAGCTTCAAGCAACACAATGTCTCCCGGTACTAGGTGCTCACTTTTTACAATTTCGATTTGACCATTTCGTTTGACATTTGCATTAGGTGTCGACATCTCTTTTAATGCATTAATTGCCTCTTCGGCCTTTGACTCTTGGAAAACACCGAATACAGCATTCAATACCACAACTAACATGATGATAATTGCGTCTACTACTTCTCCTGATGAAGCCGCAATTAAAGCCGCAACAATCAAGACAATAATCATGAAATCTTTGAATTGATCAAAGAATTTTTGGATCATTGACTTGCTCTTGCCCTCAGATAGTTGGTTTAGTCCATACTTTTCTGTTCGTTCCGTTACTTCTTGGGTCGTTAGTCCTTCCAAATCTGTCTTTTGATCTGCCAGAACATCTTCAACTGATTGTGCATAAATCCTTTTTGCCATAGTGATCCTCCTTATAATAGTTTCGCAATATACAAAAAAAGACTTATGTATGTTGCGGAACTTTGAACATACATAAGTCTCACTATTTAAGGCAATACCAGAAAAAGAACTTTCTTGTTGGTGACATTGCCGCGGTTAAACCGCTAGTTACTCCCCTATGATTTCTTTAAGTATAACTGAAATGAAACGCGTAACGCAACTATTTACTTCCAAAAAGAATCATAAACAGTAATTGGTAAGTGGCGTTTGTGTTCCGTCTTTAAATACCAATTTTCAATCTTATTACTAACTTCTTTCGAAACAGTCTTACCCTCAAGATAATCATCAATATTATCATAAGTTACGCCCAATGCGACCTCATCAGGTAGTGCTGGACGATCTTCTTCCAAATCGGCCGTAGGTACTTTCAAATACAAATGTTCAGGTGCCTCTAGCAAGATCAGCATTGATCGACCTTGACGCTTGTTCAATCGCCAAAGTGGTGTGATATCTGCCCCACCGTCACCATATTTTGTATAAAATCCAGTAATTGCTTCGGCAGCATGATCCGTTCCAACGACGGCACCAACTTTTGCACCAGCAATTCCGTACTGGGCAATCATTCGTTGGCGAGCCTTCACGTTTCCTTTATTAAAATCAGAAACTTCAAGGTCATTTGCAATCAAGCTTTTTACCATTTCATCAGTAGCACCTTTAATGTCGACACGTGCCACTTGGTCTGCTTGCATAAATTTAATGGCGTCCAGTGCATCAGACTCATCAGCTTGATTTCCATATGGTAAGCGGACTGCAATAAATTGGTAATCTGTATTGCCAGTTTCTTCACGTAATTCCTTAACAGCCTGCTGTGCTAAATATCCGGCAAGGGTTGAATCTTGTCCACCAGAAATCCCCAAAACCAAAGATTTTAAAAATGGGTATTTCAGTAGATAAGCTTTCATAAAATCGATACTAATCCGAATTTCCTCTGCAGGATCTATGCTCGATTTTACTTTTAACGTTTCAATAATTTGTTTTTGTAAGTCAGTCAAAATTAACCCACCCTCATTTACTTAATGTTATTCATATTATTTCTAATTTCTTGAATAATAGACATTTTATTATCATAAGCTTTTTGCGATAAATCAACGGGATAGTCTTGCGGATTCAATTCGCGTTTATATTCTTCCCATAATCCTTCCAACTGAATTCTTGAGTATTCTCTAATCTCATCTAACTCAGGTTGATCATAGACCAGTTCGCCTCCAACAAAAATATCTTGTAAAATTGGACGCGCATTGTAATTTGTTACCAACTTATTGATATACGTATATTGTTGATGGAACATATAAAGTGATTCTTGTTTTTGAGGTGTTTCATCCCACAATGCGATGTAATCCCCTTCAGTCTTACCATCAGCCTTATTCGTAATGCGCCAAACTTGTTTCTTGCCGGGCGTCGATACTTTTTCAGCATTGTTACTTAATTTAATGGTATCAACCATTTTTCCGTCTCCGCCTTCAATAGCGACCATCTTATAGACGGCACCTAAGGCAGGCTGATCATAAGCCGTAATTAATTTTGTGCCAACACCCCAAACATCAATCTTAGCACCTTGCATTTTTAAGTTAGTAATTGTTTTTTCATCCAAATCGTTTGAGGCATAGATTTTAGCCTCCGTAAAACCGGCCTCATCTAATTGTTCACGAACCCGTTTAGAGATGTACGCCATATCGCCACTATCAATCCGTACGCCCATAAAGTTAATCTTATCGCCTAACTCTTTGGCAACTTTAATTGCGCTAGGAACGCCACTTTTTAAGGTGTCGTATGTATCCACTAAAAAGACACAATTACGATGCGTTGTCCCATAAGCCATAAATGCATCATAGTCATCTCTGTAAGCCTGAACTAACGAATGAGCGTGTGTTCCACTAATAGGAATACCAAAAATCTTACCAGCTCGAACGTTACTCGTCGCATCAAATCCACCGATGTACGCTGCACGTGTACCCCAGATAGCAGCGTCAAATTCTTGTGCACGTCTAGTCCCAAATTCTAATACGCCATCATTTCCAGCAACTGCTTTAATCCGGGCTGATTTTGTTGCAATCAACGTTTGATAGTTGATAATATTCAATAGCGCCGTTTCAACTAACTGACAGTCTGCTAGAGGGCCTTCAACTTGTAAAATAGGTTCCCCGTTAAAAACAACTTCACCTTCAACGGCAGCACGAATTGTACCACGAAAATGAAAATCTTTTAAATAAGCAAGAAAATCATCTGGATATTCTGCCACTTCTCTTAAGTACGCGATATCTGTCTCTGAAAATTTTAAATTTTGAATATAATTGATTGCTCGTTCTAAACCAGCAAAAATTGCGTAACCGTTGGAAAATGGTAGATTCCTAAAGAAAACCTCAAATACAGCATTTTTATTATGAATGTTTTTTTGCCAATACGTTTGAATCATATTGATTTGGTAAGCGTCCGTATGTAAAGTATAACTATCATCTGGGTAATTTTTTACCATGATGTTTCTCCTTTAAAATGAATGCATTACTAGAAAGGTTTTCCAGCACACAAATTATAATTTACATTTTACCATTTTTTCGGCAATTCGTCATATTCAGCTCTCATTTTCAATTTATCTTCTGTTATAATGAATCAAAGTCCAAAAAGTGAGGATAATTTTATGTCAAATAATTTTAAAAAAACAACTATTTTAGATGTCGAATTTATCAATACAACAAACGCTAAGTTTTTAGCACAAATCGAGTCCGATTCATTAGCTCGTAAAAATCGATTTATTGTGACTGCAAATCCAGAAATCGTTTTATTCGCGAGACAACATTTGGATTACAAAAAAATTCTCTCGCAGGCCGACTATGTTACGCCAGATGGTATTGGCATTATTAAAGGTGGCGCCATCTTAGGAACGCCGCTCCCTGAACGAATAACTGGTTTTGATACCTTAACAAGCCTACTTGAATGGGCTAATAGTCATCACAAATCAATCTATTTGGTGGGGGCAGCAGAACCCGTTATCCAAAAAGTCGTGACTAAAATGGATACGGATTACCCAAATATCAATTTAGTAGGCTTTCATAACGGCTATTTCAAGGACGATCACGAAATTGTTACCAACATCAAGACTACACGGCCCGATTTCATCTTTGTTGCAACGGGTTTTCCTAACCAAGAAACGTTTATTCAGCGAAATCGCCATATATCTGATAGCATTTGGATGGGCGTCGGCGGTAGTTTTGATGTTCTAGCTGGTAACGTCAACCGTGCGCCTCAATTTTGGCAAAATCACCATGTTGAGTGGTTGTACCGACTTTTCCAAGAACCCACCCGGTTTATTAGAATGTTAGCCATCCCGCATTATTTATTCTTAATATATAAAGAAAAATTTTCTAGACGGAAAAAAAAGAACTGAGAAATTAATTTTCTCAGTTCTTTTTTGCGTACTTTTATATTACCAAACGAAAATACCAACCATACCAGCTGATAACAATGAGACTAAGATACCTGATAATAACATGTAACCAACGTTTCTTGCGATAACATCATTTTTTTCTTTATTTACAATTCCCTTGAAACAACCGATAATCATGCCGATTGTTGAGAAGTTTGCAAACGATGTTACAAAGACAGTTAATACTGCTTTGTAATGTGGTGCGAATGAGTTAATCGTACTTGATACTTGACCCATGACAACAAATTCGTTTGTAACTAATTTTGTTCCCATGTAACGTGCTAATTCAAACGCGTCTGAAGGATTGAAGCCCATTAACCAAGCAAATGGGAACATGATAACCCCTAAAATATTTTCAAGTGATAAGTTTGGATTAGCTAATCCAAGAATGTTATCAATCAAGGCTGCTAAAGCTACGAAGGCAATAACATTTGCGGCAATAATTAAAACTAATTTACCAGCGCCCAAAATTGAATCACCTAAGAAAGCGAAGAATGGTTCTTTTTTACCATCTGATTCAGAAACTTCTAAATCATTTGAATTACTACCAGTCATTTCAGCAATAGTATCTTCTTCAGCAGTTACTTTCACTGGATTTAAGATACTCGTTATGATTATGGCATTAATAATATTGATTGGAATAGCTGTCAATATATATTGACCTGGCATCATTGTTGTATAGGCACCAATAATTGAGGCCGTCACACAACTCATTGACATCATGGCCAATGTTAAGTTTCGTTCAGATTTCATTAATTTTAATTGTAAACTTGAAACGGCAAGCGCTTCTGTATTTCCTAAAAACATCATCTCTACTGCGAAAAATGATTCAAATTTTGGTTGACCAGTTATTTTTGATAAACCGCGGCCAATCCATTTGATGATCCATGGCAAAATGCCGATGTACGTTAAAATATCAAATAACGGTACAATCATAATAACGGGCAACAAGACACTCATAAAGAACCCTAATTCAGTTACTTTAGGCATAGCTGGCACCATAAATTGAATACCCTGATATGCAGCGCTCATTAACCAGTTAAACCCATTAGCGGCACCTTCCACCATATTACGTCCTAGTGAGAATTCTGTTAAGAACCAAGCCAAAAATAAATTAATAACAACCATAATTGCAATTGAGCGCCAGTTTATTTCTCTTTTTTTCTTGGAAAACGCTAATGCAACTAAAATAAAAATGGCAACACCTAAAATATTAACTAATAAATACATATAGATTAAAACTCCTTCAAATAATTTATTTTTGCTCCTAAAATAATATAGCCTTATCTTAATTTGATGTCAATCGAACAAAATTCTCTAAAAAAAATTACTCTATCTCATCCACTGATATGGTTGAGATAGAGCAATTAATATTTTTTGAACTTTATTTTTCTAGATAAAATTCGAAACGATTCCCTACATATTGTGTCCGGACATATTCAAATGGCTCACCATTCTTTAAAAAACTAACTTGACGAAGTCTTAAAATGGCTTCACCGCGCTTGATTGAGAGGTACTCAGCTATGTTTTCAGCGGCAGACATTGCAGACACTGTCTGTTGTGCCCCACCTAACGTCAATTCAGCTTTTTCTTCCAACGTACGGTATAAAGAACTCGTGATTTCAGTTTTACTATACCCATCAACTAATTTATTGGGAACTGTTGCAACTTCAAAACAAATTGGTAACCCGTCAGCATAACGAATTCGTTCCATTCGTAAAACGAGCTCACCATCACTTAATTGTAATTTTTCAATTTCACTTAACGAAGGCGTTGTAACATGGTATGTTATGGTCTTACTTGAAGCAACCTTACCTTGTTCAGCCATTAAATCAGTAAAACTTGTAACACCAGACATTTTTTCTTGCACTTTTTTACGGGCAACGTACGTTCCATCACCTACATGACGTTCCAAAATACCCTCATCAACTAAGGTTTGAATCGCCTGCCTGAGTGTCATTCTACTGACACCAAATACAACGGCTAGCTCGCGCTCTGCCGGAATGCGATTGCCAACTTCCCATTCACCAGATTCGATTGTTTTTTTCATATCATTGTGAATTTGAATATATATGGGAGATCCCATCAGCAATTACCACCCTAAACTTTTATTAAAATTTTCGTCCTAAACTATATGTGCTTTCTAATTTCAAGTCAGCATCAAATAAATTCATATCGGCATCTTTTCCAATTTCAATTGCACCTTTTGACGTCAAATTAAATTCTCTAGCTTGATTGACAGAAGTCATTAATACAGCTTCTTCAATACCACAACCAGTGAACTTCATAATATTTCTAAATGCATCTTGGAATTGTAAAACTGATCCAGCAAGGTTACCAGATTCCAATCTTGCCTGTTTGTCTTTAACAATAACTTTTTGTCCGCCAAGTTCGCTCAAACCTTCAGGCATCCCTTTGGCACGCATCGAATCCGTAATTAATTCAATACGTTCTGGACCTTTTAAATCGTATGCTAATTTAATCATATCAGGTACGATATGGAAACCATCAGCAATAATTTCCGTATAAATATTGTCTTCTAAAAATGCATGTCCAGTTACACCTGGTTCACGATGCTTAAATTCACGCTGGGCATTGTATAGATGCGTTACATGGCTTGCACGTGAATGTTTCATTTCCTCACGCGTAGCATTACTATGACCTACTGAAGGCACGATATTATTTTCAATACAGTATTTTTCAAATTCAGGAGATGTTTTATGTTCTGGCGCATAAGTAACTAGTTTAATCATATGACCAGATAATTCATTCCATTTATCAAATAATTTTGTATCTGGTGCTTCAATGTACTCTTCAGGCTGTGCGCCCTTGAAAACAGGTGAAATAAATGGCCCTTCAAGATGAATACCTCGAATAACAGGATTCATCTCGGCCGCTTTTTTAATAGCAACCATGGCTTTAGCAATATTTTCATGTGATTGTGTCATCGTTGTCGCAAAATAAGTCGTGACACCTTCATGAATCATATCAGTAACCATTTCATTGATTTGGTTGGCATCCCCGTCCATTGCGTCAAAACTATAGCCACCATGACTATGAACATCAATAAATCCAGGAACGAGAACTTGTCCGTCAACGTCTCTCACTTCATCAGTTGCCAAAGCTCTATAATCGCTCATTGGCCCCATTGCACTAATTTGTTTATCAAATCGAATATATGCATCTTCAATTTTTTCTGAACCCGTATAGATTACAGCATGTTTTAAAACAATACTCATTTTATCCGCCATCCCTTCAATTTATACACTTAGTATAATCGGTATAGACCAAAAATACAAGGTTCTATCAAAATTTAGTTTTGATCTTTAGCTATCGTTGCATCAACTGCTTTGATAATTGAATTCATGAACCCGGCTTCTTCCATCGCAAGTAATCCGGCAACAGTGGTACCACCTGGAGACGAAACCTCATCAATCAATTTCCAAGGCACGTCATTAGTAGACAATACCTTCTTGGCACTCCCTAACACGGCTTGAGCGGCAATCTTAGTTGCCTCATCCTTTGCTAAACCATATTTAACCCCAGCTCGGGCAAGTGTATCAATAAATAAGTAGATAAAAGCAGGTGAACTCCCAGCGAGAGCAACAAACGTACTGAAATCATGTTCGGCAACTTGCATCGTTTCTCCAATGGTATCAAATAAATCAGTCCCCTGTTTCATTTGTTTTTCCGTTAAAGCATCATTTCCAACTAATGCAGTCATACTCTCGGATACGGTTGCATTAACATTTGGCATTGTTCTTAAAATGCTGACTGATTGATTATCCAGCTCTGTTTCAATTTCGGAGATTGAAACACCCGATACAATTGAAACGAGCACAGGCACATGCTGCCTTACTGAACTTTTAATTTCCGCTAAAACCTTCGCCAATACAATTGGTTTAACAGCAAGAAAAACAATATCTGCTTCGCTAACCACTTGATCATTACTATCTAAAGCTGTAAGTCCATTTTCCTTCGCGTAAGGCTCGTAACTAGTCTTTCTCGCACTATGAACTAATATTTCTTTTGCTGTCACAAAATCTGCCTTGATTAAACCCTCAATTATCGCGCGAGCCATATTACCAGCCCCAATAAATCCAATTTTCATAATTTCCCCATTTCATACACCATATTTAAATTCTGTCCCCATCATACCGCAAAAAAATTTAAAGTTACAAGTAAAACAAAAAAGCAGATACCTAAGTATCTGCTTTTTAACTAGTTGGGTTAGATGGATTCGAACCATCGCATGACAGGATCAAAACCTGTTGCCTTACCGCTTGGCTATAACCCAATATTATAAAATGGTGGAAGAGAGTGGATTCGAACCACCGAACCCGAAGGAGCGGATTTACAGTCCGCCGCGTTTAGCCTCTTCGCTACTCTTCCATATCAGCTTTATCCGACTTAATTATCATACAAAAAAATGAAACAAATATCAAGCTTTTTTTTCATTTATTTTAAATTAATTATTTGTAACGCAAATTTCCACTCTTCCATGAACGTATTTTTTGTCCATTCGTTATATTTTTTTCGGCCGTACCCCACTGGTTTCATGTAATACGTCGTCTCATGTATCTGAACTGGATTGTGTTTAACGTGCAAATGTCCAAATAAAACTTTTTCAACTTTATAACTCTCTAATAAACTTCCCATCTTCTGACTACCCAACATGCCATTTACAACATTCCAGAAGCGATTATCATCATTTACCCTAATATATGAAAGACTAGGCACAAAATGAGTCATAAATAAAATTTTCTTATTTAATTTTTTGCCCTCACTTATTAATTTATCAGTTTGCTTTAAACTTAAATTGAATCGCTCTACATCTGACATAGGTTGAACAATTTTTCTATCAATCCAATAATTCATTTTCCAACGCAGCATTTCCTCATCAGACCGTTTCAGCTGTTTTGAGTAACTATAGTCATACCATCCGTTATTTCCAACAAGTCGCCATTGCGTGCCAGGAATATCAATATATCGGTTATGAAGGTACGACTCGTTTGAAAGAGTCTCTAATGTATCAAACGTTACATTTTTTACCATATCGTGGTTACCCGCAATAAACAATACAACAACTCGGTTATTCAAGATTTTTTTTAAATCACTAATATATTTCAACGTTTCGTCGAAGTCATTGAATAAATCACCGGCTATCAAATAATAATCAACATTCATTGAGAGTAAATATGCTGCCTGTTGATCAATAATCTCATTCACATTTACTTTATTTACATCAAAATGATTATCACTACTCGTTGCAATAATTGTCATGTTTTCCTCCTCAAAAAAAGATATGTTAATTAAAATTAACATATCTTTTAAGAAAAATCTATTTAATTGACGCCTTCCATTAGCTTATGAATTTTAGGAATGAAGAAACTTAACATAATACCGAAGGCTACAGTTATACCACCGACGACTGCAAAATACATTGATTCCGTTCCGGGTGTATATAAACGAACGATTTGTGAATTTAACGCCTGAGCAACAGCATCACTTAAGAACCACACACTCATCATTTGCGACTGGAAGCTCTTAGGCGCTAGTTTAGTTGTAATCGAGAGTCCAACTGGAGAGACCAAAACCTCACCAAGCATAACCATCATCCAACTAACAACTAACCACAAAGGTCCAACTTTAGTATCTGTTCCAAAAAGAACTCCTGGTAACATCATCCAAAGGAATGAAGCGCCTGCAAACATTAAACCAATTGAAAATTTAGCAGGTGAACTAGGTTGTTTTGATCCTAATTTAACCCATAACCAAGCAAAAATTGGTACGTAGATTAAAATAAACATTGGATTCATACTTTGGAAGAAACTAGCTGGGAAAGAAATTCCAAAAGCACTTAATTCTGTTCTAGTTGAAGCAAACATTGCTAAAACGACGGATCCTTGTTCTTCAATTGACCAGAATAAGATACTGGCAATAAATAAAGGAATATATGCCGTAAGTCTTGAACGCTCAACTTTCGACGTTTTTTTACTTGTAAGCATCATAGTAAAGTAATAAACGGGAATAATAACTGCAAGAATTGTAATTAAAAGAATGACATTCGTAATGTTTAATGCTTTAAATAAAAACATAATGATTAAAATTAATGCCAAAGCAATAATACCAACTGATGCTTTTTTCATAATAGATGACAATTCATTGGGTTGAATTGGATCGTTAGGATATAAACTATCTTTAGTTAAATATTTTCTTCCATCAAAGTAGTATTGAACTAAACCGAAAAACATACCAATCGCGGCTAGAGAAAATCCAACGTGATAATTGTATTCTTGTCCAACCCATCCAACTAATAATGGTGCAATCAATGCGCCAATATTAATTCCGGATACAAAGATACTGAACCCAGAATCACGTCTTGGATCTTTGCTACTATATAGTCCACCGACCATTTCGGAAACATTAGGTTTTAATAATCCAGTTCCCAATACGATTAGCGCAATAGAAATAAATAACGCACCCGATTTATATGGTGTCGCCAAAACAATATGTCCGATCATTATAAGTATTCCGCCAAAGAATACAGTTTTTCTACTACCCCAGATACGATCACTAACAAATCCACCAATAACACCCGATAAATAAATTAATGAACCATAAATTGACATAATTGACATTGCCGTAGCTTGATCATAACCAAGACCATCTACCTTAGAAATCATATAGTATAAAAGAATTGCTCTCATTCCGTAGTAACTGAATCGTTCCCACATTTCTGTAAAGAATAGTGTTGATAAACCTCTAGGATGACCAAAAAAGGCCGTATCTGTACTTTTATTTTTCATGGACTTCCTCCGATATAAACTAGTATGTATTTTTAATGCATTACACATTATACAATTTTAATATATCAATAGTCAAATCAAATTTTTACTTTTATCTAATCAATTACTACTTGTTTTATCATTTAACACGTTATAAATAAAAAGGAGATTTGCCATTTGACAAATCTCCTTTAATAACGGTCGTAAAATTTCCGGTCCATTCATGTTT